>CAVILL010000097.1:0-7826 GCA_963643635.1 Sphaerochaetaceae bacterium
GAGGTCCGGGTAAGCGAAAAGGAGAAATACTCCCCCTTCATTCATAAATAAAGGGTCCCGCGAGGGACCCATGGATAAACCGGTTCTGTACAATCAGAATGTGTAGACAGCTCCGAGAACTCCGTAGAATGTGAAGCTGCCGTTGACAGAGTCAGCGAAGAGCATGCCGTAGCCGCCGCCGAGCTTGAGGAACATCGTTACGGGAACCTTGCCGAATGTGTATTCAGCACCGACAGTCCAGACAAGGTCGAGTCCGAGAGATCCGTCCTGGACATTGAGACCTACGACGGGACCTGTCGTGAGGGAGATTGTCTGTGTCTTTGTGAGAGCACCGGTGTTGAA
Source organism: Sphaerochaetaceae bacterium (assembly GCA_963643635.1). Lineage (GTDB taxonomy): Bacteria > Spirochaetota > Spirochaetia > Sphaerochaetales > Sphaerochaetaceae > Ornithospirochaeta. The sequence goes on from CAVILL010000097.1 coordinate 343, forward strand.
GTTGATGTCATAGAAGTCATAGAAAGCACCTACGTCACCGGAGAATGCAACCTTGCTGTCCCTGATTACGATACCGACGTTACCCTGGACGTCGAATCTGCCCATACCGTACTTGACTGCAACACCGCTGTTCGTACCGAGTCCGATACCTACAGAGAATGCATCCTTCTTCGCTGTACCGGATGTGGAAGCAGCGGAGACTGCACAGAGTGCGAGTGCGAAAACGAGAACCAGTGCGATAATTTTCTTGTTCATCTTTATCTCCAATTTCAATAAGATTTTCGATACCTAGAATAGTGGTACAAAAAAGAACTTTTGAAAAGGTCCGAGCTTATTTTTCTTATCATCTTCATGTGTTAATATTCTGGAGATTATGAGCCAGCTTTACTGTATAGAAAACACGGAACTCCAGGCCCTGCTCGGCCTTGAAAAGCCCTTCCAGGCAAAGATCGTACGCTCCTTTCTCGACAGGGGCGTGACGGATTTCAACAGGATGACATCCCTGTCGAAGGCAGAGAGGGAACGCCTCTCGTCCCTCTTCCCCTCCGCACTCTCGACGAAGGTAGCTGCAAGAGTCGACGCAGAGGATGCCGTGAAGCTCCTTTTAGAGCTCGAGGACGGAGAGAGAGTCGAATGCGTACGTCTTTCCGACGGCAAAGGGCGCTATACTGCATGTCTCTCGAGCGAAGTGGGATGTGCAATGGGCTGTGCCTTCTGCGCAACCGGAACCATGGGACTCAGCCGCAACCTCAGAAGCGGCGAGATAATCGAGGAGTACATCCAGCTCGAGAAACTCGGGGAACACATAACACACATAGTATTCATGGGTATGGGGGAGCCGCTTGCGAATTTCACCGAAGTCATGAGAGCGGTTACCGAACTCCACAGGGAGGACGGACTGAACATATCGTACAGGAGAATCACGATTTCGACATGCGGCCTCGTACCGGGCATAAAGAGGCTCTCGGAGCTCGACATTCCCGTGAAGCTTGCAGTATCTCTCGTGAGCGCGGACGACGAGACGAGATCGAGAATCATGAGAGTCAACAGGAACTATCCGCTCTCCGAACTCAAAAAGGCTCTCGTCTCCTTCCAGCACAGGGAGGACAAGCGTATAACTCTGGAGTACTGTCTCCTCGGAGGAGTCAACACATCCCGGGAGAGTGCGGAGAAGCTCCACGCCTTCACGAAGGGCCTCGACGTCCTCGTGAACCTCATCCGCTGGAATCCCATCCCGTCTCTTCCCTTCACAGCCCCGAGTGAAAAGGAAGTCAGGGACTTCACACGGGAACTCACGCACTACGGCATCTCCTACACAATCCGCCGCAGCAAGGGGCAGGACGGAAAGGCCGCCTGCGGAATGCTTGCGACCGAGAAGAAGAACTCCTGATAAGGGGAGAGACGAAGTACTGCAGACGGTGAACATACCCGTCTGCACGCTGAAAAGCATCTCCGACCTTACTCTTCACCGCAGCGCAGATACGGACAACATCCGCTGAAATACGCTGTCTTCACCTCTTATCCGGAAAGAGGAAAATCCGAAGTCTGTGGAATCTGACACATTTCTCGCGGAAGGATGCATAAAAATGCCCTGCAGATTTTCCGCAGGGCTGATGTTTCCTTTTATGAGTCTTACTTCTCAAGGACGGCCTTGATTCTTCTGACTCCGGCAGAGGATGACTGCTCCTTGACGATTCTGAAGTGCCCCAGCTCTGCCGTATGCTCTACATGCGGGCCGCCGCAGACTTCAATCGAGAAATCGCCGATCGAGTAGACCTTCACCTTCTCGCCGTACTTCGCGTCGAACTGAGCCGCTGCTCCCTTTGCCCTTGCCTCGTCGAGAGTCATAGTCTCGCAGACAACGGGGAGGTCCTTCCGGATCTGCTCGTTTACAAGGTCCTCGACCGCCTTGAGCTCTTCCTTCGTAAGAGCCTGCGGATGGTTGAAGTCGAATCTGAGTCTCTCTGCCGTGATGTTGGACCCCAGCTGCTTTACGTAGCCTCCGAGAACGACGCAGAGAGCCTTGTGCAGAAGATGCGTTGCAGTATGGAGAGCAGTGGTTGCCTCGCTGTGGTCGGCAAGTCCTCCCTTGAACTGCTGCTCGGCGCCTGCACGGGAAATCTCCTGGTGCTTCTCGAATGCTGCCTTGAAGCCTTCCTTGTCTACTGTAAAACCATGCTCGGAAGCAAGCTCCTCAGTAAGCTCGATGGGGAAGCCGTAGGTGTCGTAGAGCTTGAAGGCGATGCGTCCTCCGATAACCCTGCTGTTGCCCTTGAGAAGGTTGGGAAGCATCTTCTCGAATTCCTTCTCTCCGTTGGTGATCGTCTTGCTGAACTTCTCCTCTTCCTTCTCGAGTTCGTCGAAGATGAAATCCTTATGCTCGATGAGTTCGGGATACGGTTCGCCGTAGAGGTCGAGAACGACCTCGGCAAGTCTGGAAAGGAAGTACGATTCGATTCCGATCTTCTTGCCGTGTCTTACCGCTCTTCTGATGAGACGGCGGAGAATATAGCCCTGCCCCACGTTGCCGGGAGCCATGCCCTTCTGGTCGCCGAGGATGAATACGGAGGTTCTCACATGGTCGGAGATGATTCTGATGGAGACATCATCCTCCTCGTTCTCGCCGTACTTCTTTCCCGAAAGTCCCTCGATGGCCCTGATGATGGGCTGGAAGACCTCTGTCTCGTAGACGCTCTTCTTCCCCTGGAGGATTGCAATCGTTCTCTCGATTCCCATACCGGTATCGATACACTTTCTCTCCATCTCGTGGAAGGTGCCGTCCTTCTCCTTGCGGTACTGCATGAAGACGTCGTTCCAGATTTCGAAGTACTTGCCGCAGTGGCAGCCGGGCTTGCAGTCCGGTCCGCACTTCTCGCGTCCCGTGTCGATGAACATCTCGCTGTCGGGTCCGCAGGGTCCCGTCTCTCCCGCAGGTCCCCACCAGTTGTCCTCCCTCGGCATGAAGTAGATTCTGTCCTCCGGGATTCCGAGGCTCTTCCACCTCTCTGCCGCCTCCGTGTCTCTCGGAACCTCATCGTCGCCCGCAAAGACAGTGACGGAGAGCTTCTCCACCGGGATTCCGAGTACCTGTGTCATGAACTCGAAGGAGTAGCCGATCATCTCGGTCTTGGAATATGCACCGAGGGACCAGTTTCCGAGCATCTCGAAGAATGTGAGATGGTTCGGGTCGCCGACGGAGTCGATATCTCCCGTACGGATGCACTTCTGATAGTCGCAGAGCCTGTTTCCCGCAGGATGCTCCTCCCCCAGGAGGTACGGAACAAGCGGATGCATGCCCGCAGTCGTGAAGAGGACGGTCGGATCGTTCTCGGGAATAAGGGAAGAACCCGAAATCTGTCTGTGTCCCTTCGAGACGAAGAACTCGATATACTTCTTTCTAAGCTCGTTTGCCGTGATTGGTTTCATGTGATTTTTATCCTTAAAAGAAATTACAGAGATGTTATTACCCTCGCTCTCCAGCGTCAAGGGTCGGGAGAGAATCCGAAGAGGTCGCCGGTCGTATCCTCCGTCTTCGGCTTTCTCTTTCTCGGTACTGTGAAGAGGCTCTTTATCTCACGGGGCTTCCTTATCGTCAGGGCGCCTTTCCTCTCTCTGTCCGAGCACCAGGAGAAGTTCGGATTCTCCACCGCGGAGGACGAGAGAGCGCACTTCCTTCCGTTCTTCAATGCCGCATCGAACACCGCCCAGCCCGGGCCTCCGTCCTTCTCCTCCGCCATGTAGAATGCGTCTCCGAATGAGGAGAGGAAGCGGTTACGGAGCACCACATGCCATTTCTCCCTCTTCACGCACGGGGGAAACTGCGACACGAGAAGCCCCCTGGAGTATATTTCCTCCATGAGAGGAAGAAGATTCTCGCTCGGACACTTGCTGAGCTCGTTCGACAGTACCGCGACTGCGTTTCCGCCTTGTCTGAGTGCAACCGACAGCGCATACGGTCCCAGTCCCGGCTCGAAGGGAGCAAGGATGGAGTAACCGTTCTTTACAGCCTCCATCACGGCAAGGGCGGTGTCCTTCCTGCCCTGGAGAGAGGGCATTACAGAGCCGAGGAATACCAGCTTCCTCCCGTCGAGAAGCTCCCTTTTCCCTGCAAGATAGAGAAAATGGACGGGATTCCCCGCATCGGAATACTCGACGACAGTGAACGGAATCCTTGAGTCAGCAAATGATGAGCGGACATCCCGCCAGATGGAGTTGAACTTCGCTTCATCCTCCGCTGAATCGGCAAATTCCCTCGTGTAGGAGGCAAAGGAAAGGGAGAAATCGGCTCTGAGAGATTCCAGCACAGACCATGCCTTCTCTCCGTCGCCGTCATAGAAGAGCGTTAGTGCAGAGTATGCTACAGCCTTCTCCCGTATTGCCTTATCGTCCACTCTTCGCCTCCAGAAGCATGTACAGAAGATCGGAGTACGGAGTCCTGAGGCCGTGCTGCTTCGCCTTCTTCGAAAGCGTACCGCAGAACCATCTGTTCTCGGTGGGACGCCCGGCAAGGACATCGTCGCACATGCTGCTTCTCCCCCTCGGCGGAAGAGAGATGTTATGTTTTATCATACCCTCGATGTCGTCCTGGCTGATTGTGATACCTTCCGCTGCGGCAACTGTCTGCACTTCCCTTGCGACAAGACGGACGGCTCTCATGAGATTATCGGAGGCCATGAAGGTTCCGTAGTCGTATTCCATCAGTGCCGTGAGAGTATTGAAGCAGGTGTTAGACATGTACTTCAGCCACTGGTCGTGGTGAATGTCCGCACTCACGCGGAAGGGCTGACGGGTCGAGGAAAGATAATCCCTTACTCTGACTATTCTCTCACTCTCCCCTCCGTCCTCATCACCGAAAACGATGACACCCGGCGAGAAAGATACGACGGAGGAGCCTTCCCTCTGCGTACTGAGAGACGCTATGAACGCCCTTATGACCTTCTCCTCTCCGAAGCGCTCCCCGAGCACCTCTTCGCTCTCGATTCCGTTCTGGAGAGGAAGAATGAGCGTATTCTCCCCCACGAACGGAGCAATCGTATCCAGAGTCGATTCAAGTGAGAAGTTCTTGACCGTGTTTATTATGAGGTCCGCTTCAAAGGGAGAGGCGGGAGTCACGACGGGAACGGAGAGAGGCTCTCCGTTGAAGACGATGGGAGAAAGACGGGAGAATCTCTCCCCGTCCACGAGAGAGAAGACCTCACCGCTTCCCTTTATGTTATGTAATACAGTCGATCCGACTGCGCCGCGTCCTATGACAATTATCTTCTGCATTCCTAGATTTTAAATAAACGTCAAAGTGTTCATCAATAGTAGAATTTCTCTTTTACGGAGCCTCATCTTTCAATTATGATGAATCCGGAGGAAAAGAATGGCACTTTCAAACTACTATGCACCAACCCGTGTCACATTCGGCCGGGGAGCGGAAGACAATATCGCACTCGAACTCAGGAAGGAAGGAGCGGGGAAGGTTCTCGTACACTACGGCTCCGACAGAATAGAGAAGAACGGCTTTCTCGACAGAATTCTCTCTCTTCTCAGAGAGGGTGGCATCGACTACACACTCCTCGGAGGCGTCGTCCCCAACCCCAGGCTTTCACTCGTCAGAAAGGCCGTTGAAAAAGCAAGGAAGGAAAACGTCGACTTCATCCTCGCAATCGGTGGCGGCTCCGTAATCGACAGCGCAAAGGCCGCAGCCTATGCCCTGTCCTACGACGGTGACGTCTGGGATTTCTACTCTGGAAAGGCAAAGCCCGTCTCTTCATTCCCCGTGGGCTGCATTCTCACGATGGCCGCAGCAGGAAGCGAGATGAGCGACAGCTCTGTAATCACGAATGACGAATGCGGTTTTCTCAAGCGCGGCTGCAACAGTGACCTGTGCAGACTCAGATTCGCTCTCATGAATCCGGAGCTTACATACACGCTTCCGCCGTACCAGACGGCATGCGCAGCAGTCGACATACAGATGCATACTCTCGAGCGCTACTTCGTTCACGACTACTCGCTCCCCCTTACGGACAATCTTGCGGTAAGCCTTCTGAAGACCGTCAGAGAGAGCGGCCTCAAGGCACTCGCAGAGAGCAGCGACTACGACGCAAGGGCATCCCTCATGTGGGCCTCGAGTCTTTCGCACAACGGCCTCACGGCCCTAGGTGCATCTCACCGCGGTGACTGGGCGTCACACCAGATCGAGCACGAACTCTCGGGAAGATTCGACATAGCACACGGCGCGGGACTGAGTATAATATGGCCGAGCTGGGCGCGTTACACGCTGTCCTCGAAACCGGAAAGGTACGCAGAACTGGGCTACAAACTCTTCTCAATAGAGCCGAGCGGCGACTCTGTCAGAGACGGAGAGAGAATGATCGAGGCCCAGGAGGATTTCTACAGGAGCATCAGCATGCCCGTGAGGCTCTCGGAGGCCGGAATAACCCTCACGGACGAAGATATCGAATACCTTTCGGAAAGCTGCTCGTTCCATCAGACGAGAACGGTGGGAGACATGATGAAGCTCGGCAAGAAAGACATAGCCGAAATCTACAGGATGGCCAGATGACGGGAAGCGTTCTCACGATAGGCCTCTCTCCCGCATTCGAGAAGGTACTCGTCTTCCCTTCCTTCAGGGAGAATGAAGTAAACAGGAGTACCTTCCACACTCTCTCCGCTTCGGGGAAGGCGATAAACGTCACGAGAGTCCTGACCAGACTGGGAAGAACTGCGGTGAACATCACACAGCTCGGAGGACCGAGAGTAAGGGAATTCCTGGCGCTTGCAGAAAGGGAGAACATCACCGTCCGTTATGTGGAGACGGAGGCGGAGACGAGAGTCTGCACCACACTCATCAACGAGGAGAAGGGAACTTCGACAGAGCTCGTAGAGGAAGCGAACGAAGTCGGAGAGGAAGTATCTGAAAGAATGTACGAACTTTTCCTTGACGAGCTTCCGCACCACTCTGCCGTCACGGTTTCCGGAACGAAGGCGAAGGGCTTCAGCGATTTCCTCATTCCCCGGATTGTCGGAGAATGCAGCAGCCGCGGCATACTCACACTTCTCGACATAAAAGGAAAGGATCTCCTTCTCTCACTTGAAAAGCACCCTTCCATCATAAAGCCGAACATCTCGGAATTCTGTTCGACCTTCGGTGTTCTTCCTCGGAGAAATGAAGTCGAAGCGAAGACGAGGGAGATTTACGGGACATACGGCGCAGTCACTGTCATAACGCGCGGCAGCGAGCCTTCGTGGTGCTTCGACGGACGAAACCTTCTCGAAATCGAGAGTCCCGTGAAGCCGGGAAAAGTCGTAAACACAATCGGCTGCGGAGACACGCTCACGGGAGTGCTGACACACTCTCTGCTCCTCGGAAATACTCTGGAGGAAGCTGTAAGGGAGGGAATGGCTGCCGCAACGCGGAAGGCGGAACATCAGTCATTCGAATTCTGAACCAAAATGAAGGAAATTTATCTTGTAAGACACGGCCGACAGGACATAAG
>CAVILL010000098.1:0-7643 GCA_963643635.1 Sphaerochaetaceae bacterium
CGAAGGCTGCAACTGTCGCATCCGTTATTCCCGGATATTCCCTTATCACCTTCTCGACCTCACCCAGTTCTATTCTGAATCCCCTGATCTTGACCTGGCTGTCGCGCCGCCCGATGAAATCAATATTGCCGTCCTCGAGCCAGCGTACGATGTCTCCGGTTCGGTAGAGAGTCTCGTAACCCTCTTCATCACTGAATGGATTGGGAATGAATACCTCTTTAGTCTTATCCTCTCTCTTCCAGTAACCGAGTCCCACCTGAAGTCCGCTTATGCAGAGTTCTCCCGCTTCCCCTACGGGAAGCTGTCTCATTGCCGGGTCGACTACGTAAAGCTTTACATTCCCCAGCGGCCTGCCGATGGGAAGACGCAGGCTGTCACTCAGAACCCTGTATGCCGTTACTGCCACAGTACACTCCGTCGGACCGTAGAGGTTATAGAAGCAAAGTCCCTCCGGGGGTGAGAGCGGCGTCAGCTTCTCACCGCCGACGGAAAGATATTTCAGGCTGCGGGCAGAGGTGAAGAGTGCGAACTGTCTTCCCACCTGTGTCGTCATGAAGGCATGAGTGATTTCATTCACGGCGAAGTACCGGTCGAGAGCGAGAAGATCCGGCCTTATCTCCTCCGCAAGGATATGTAATTCCGCACCGCTGAGAAGTGTCGGATAGGTGTCCATCATGTTTGCATCAAAGCCGAACGAGGCATAGGCTGCAACACGGCTGTCACAGTCGAGACTGACAAGGTGCATGTACGAGAGACAGTAGTTCACGACGTTCCTCTCGCTGAGCATTGCTCCCTTGGGCTTTCCTGTTGTCCCCGATGTGTAGAGGAGGATGAACGGATCGGAGGGAGATGGAGGCGGAGGAAGAGGCCCCGGATCCAGTGCCGCGAATTCATCCGTAAAGAGGATATCTCCGCTGTAGGACGGAAGAAGATGCAGCAGTTCCCTGTCACAGATGAGGGCCCCGGCTCCGGAATCCCCGACCATGAATGCCAGTCTCTCCTCCGGGTAACCGGGATCGAGCGGCTGGTAGGCAGCTCCGCTCTTGATCACCCCCAGGGCCGCTGCCGGCATCCACTCACTGCGGTTCATCATTATTGAAACGAAGTCCCCCTTCCCTATTCCCCTCTGGTGGAGATGTGAGGCGATCCTGTCCGAAACGGAGTCGAGTTCACTGTAGCTCAGACGTCTGTTTTCACAGACCACTGCGGTCCGGCTGCCGTTTTTCCTTGCGCTCTCACAGAAGAGTTCCGCTATCGTCTGATAGGAAGGAAGGGCTGCCCGGGTATCATTGAAGCCTTCGACGAGAATGCGGTCCTCCTCGCTCTGGAGAGTAATCTGCGAGAGGACAGTGCATTTTTCAAGTCCCCCGACGACCGAGATGAAAAGACCCAGGAAGCGATGCATGCTGCCTTCACTGTAGAGATCTGCTCTGTAGCGGAGAACGGCAGAGCTGTCCTTCACGCTCAGTGAGAGAGTGTAAGCGCACTCCGGACCTTCCCCGAAGATTATATCCGGCCTCAGTCCCGTCTCCTTCGCAATTTCGTCAAAAGAAAAGGCACTGTGTCTTGAGTCTTCCTCCAGATCCGAGGCGACAGAGGAGACAAAGGAGGAAACACTCTCCTCATCGTTCCAGCTTACATAGACGGGCCGAAGGGATGAGGTAAGAAAAACCGCATCAGAGCGGCATGTCGCCTTCCCCAGCGCATAGCCGAATGCGGCAGTGAGAAGAGCATCCTCTCTTCCGGCAAGGGAGGTCTCCCTGGCTGTAACACAGGCGTATTCCTGCGTTTCACTGCAGTCCGGCTTGTCCACCGGAAGGAGGGAATCTGTATCCGTTCCCGATATTCTGTCTATGAAGTACCTTGAGTCTTCCTTCATCTCTATGCCTCCGCACATATGGAGATTATGTGGTTATCAACAGCAACAGTGCTGATTTTCCACTCTCCGGAATCAATATTCTGTATCAGGACGGGGCCCTGTTCCCCCCTCCTGATTTCGAACGACCTCATGCTTCTCCCGAGTCCCACCCCCAGGGCCTTGAGAAAGCTCTCCTTCTCCGTCCAGAGAGTTGTGAATGACGTATCCCTGTCCCCGCTTCTTTCTATTTCATCAATCTCGCCGGATGTGAACGAGAGATGAGCCACATCACGGTCGTAGGGAATGACAGCCTCAATGTCGCATCCGACTTCGCTGTCCGAGAAGACAACCGCTGCCATGCTTCCCCCGTGTGAGATGCTGAAGTGAATGTCGGGATAACCGGCCAGAAAAGGCTTACCGAAGGGGCCGTATGAAAATGTCACATCTCTTTCCCTCAGTCCCCTCTCCTGAAGAGCCCTGTCCACAAGAACTCCCGCCGCGAGTGACAGCAGCCGGTCTTTCTCCTTCAGATACCCCCCGGCTTTCTCCCTCCGCAGAGGAGAAAGGGCCGCAGCATCTTCATTTTCCAGGCATCTTATGTTCATTGCATAAAGTTTTGTCATCTCCATACAGCTTACAGCCGCGAAGGGTCGTTTTCAACCTCGTTTCCACATCACGGGAATGCTGTCCCGCTCTCTCCACGTCTGTAACAGACAGCAGTGAGCGGGAACATCCTGCCTCCGGCCGCGGGATGCCCGACATTGGAAAACACGATCCTGACCCTTTGTCAAAAAATGCTGTTTATAAAACATAACAGCAGTAGAATGTTATGAGACAAACATAAAAGGAAGGGATTTATTCATGAAATAATCAGCATATCATGCTTATAATTTTACGTTATAATTAGATACGTCACTCCATCCGGCCTTTCGCTGTTTATGGTGGGTAAAATCAGCCTAAGGATGACAGGTACTGAGCATGCATAAGAGATATGCAAGGGTTGTTTCATCGTAGACTAAATGCCATTTGCTTGCCAGAAATAGAAATAGAATTGCATCGATGGCAACTGTGCAAAGTGGAACCATAAACAATATATGGATGCGTCTTGATAGCTACCCACTACAAATAGCGAATAACCAAAAATAAAAAGCTAACTCATTACTTATTAACAAGTTAGCTTTCTTTTCAATCACTCGAGCTCAATTGTCGCCGGCGGCTTGCTCGTAATGTCATAAAGGACACGGTTGACATGCTTGACTTCTCCGACAATACGGGAGGAAACCCTGTCGAGGAGGTCGTAGTCGAGCCGGGACCATGTAGCCGTCATGAAGTCCGAGGTGTTGACAGCCCTCAGAGCTATGGCGTAGTCGTAGCTTCGTTCGTCTCCCATGACTCCTACACTACGCATGTTTGTAAGAGCGGCAAAGTACTGAGAAGGAGCGTTCCTGTATCCGTTCCTTATCGCTTCTTCTCTGAAGATTGCGTCGGCATCCCTCAGAATGTCAAGTTTCTCCTCGGTGACTTCGCCTATGATTCTTATTGCAAGCCCGGGGCCGGGGAAAGGCTGCCGCATGACGATGCTCTCCGGTAGTCCCAGCTCCAGTCCGAGCTCTCTCACCTCATCCTTGAAGAGCATCCTCAATGGTTCGATTATCTCGTTGAATGCGACAACTGACGGAAGTCCGCCGACATTGTGGTGACTCTTGATTACAGCACTCTCTCCACCGAGGCCGCTTTCGACGACATCGGGATAAATCGTACCCTGTGCAAGAAATTCGACCTTTCCGATCTTCTTAGCCTCCTCCTCGAATACCCTGATGAAAGTCTCACCGATGATCTTTCTCTTTCTTTCGGGTTCAGTAACACCCTTTAGCAGAGAGAGGAATCTGTCCTTTGCGTCGATCCGTCTTATGTCTGCATCGAAGAGTTTTTTCATCACTGATTCGACTTCGTCACCTTCGTTCTTTCTGAGTAAGCCGTGGTCAACGAAAATGCATGTAAGCCTCGAGCCAACTGCCTTTGAAAGAAGCGCTGCACATACCGTGCTGTCGACGCCGCCGGAAAGTGCGAGGAGGACTCTGCCGTCTCCGACCTTCTCCTTTATCGAACTGACAGCAGTCTCGAGATAACTGTTCATCGTCCACTCGCGGGTGAAGCCGCAGACTACATAAAGGAAGTTCTCAAGTATTTTAGTTCCGTATTCGGTATGAACAACCTCAGGATGAAACTGAACACCGTAAAGTTTTCGTTCCCTGTTCTCGACTGCAGCATATGAACAGGAATCAGACCAGGCTGTACGGACAAAGCCCTCGGGAAGCCTTTCGCACTCCACTCCGTGACTCATCCAGCATACCGATGACTCCGGAACATCCGTAAAGAGAAGAGAGGAAGAGTGATTGAGGATTACCTTTCCGTATTCCCTCTTCTCGGCCTTTCTGCACTCTCCACCGTTTTCATAGACCATGAGCTGCATGCCGTAGCATATTCCGAGCACCGGCACTCCGAGGGAAAAGATTCTCTCGTCGAGACGGGGGGCATTCTCCTCGAAGACAGTCGCGGGACCGCCAGTGAGGATTACGGCATCGGGAGCGAACGACTCGATCTCGTCCCACTTCATTCTGTAGCTCTTTATCTCGCAGTAGACACCGCTCTGTCTGACGCGGCGAGCGATGAGGAGGTTGTACTGTCCTCCGAAGTCCAGTATGAGAACCTTCTTCATGCTCATTCCTCTCTGAAGACAAGAGTACCGTCTTCCTTTATGCTGTCGATGACTGCGAGAGCCTTGTAATTCAGTCCCTTTGCTCTGAGGTTGTCACCGCCGCCCTGGAAGCCCTTCTCTATCGCGATACCGATTCCCTCAAGATGGCAACCCGCTTCGTTGACGATGTCGATAAGGCCCTGAACGGCATTGCCTTTTGCCATGAAGTCGTCGATGATGAGGACGTTGTCGTTCTCATGAAGCCATTCCTTACTGACGATGAGAGTGAACTTCTTCTTGTACGTATAGGACCAGACCTCGCTCTTGAAGAGACCGTTCTCTATGTTGTCGCTCTTCGCCTTCTTTGCAAAAAGAAGAGGCACCCCGTATACATTGGCACACATGGTTGCCAAAGGGATGCCCGATGCTTCCGCTGTAAGGACAACGGAAATCTTCGAAGTATCGAAGTATTTCCTGAACTCCTCCGCAATCTGGCGGAGAAGGCCGGTATCTACCCTGTGATTCAGGAATCCGTCCACCTTTATGATATTTCCGGGGAGGATTTTTCCTTCTTTCTGAATTCTTTCCTGTAATGCTTTCATTGCGTACCTTGTTAATTAAGATACGATTTTTCATACCATTTTTAATGATAAAAGACAACACCCTGCTCTTTTTTTTACAGATTGTCGTATCAGCGGGATATTTCACGTATTGCAGCGACGGCAGTATCGACCTGGGCCGGGGTATTGAACGGTGAGAAGCTGAAGCGCACGACTCCCCTCTTTTCGGTGCCGAGAGCCCTGTGCATCAGCGGAGCGCAGTGGGCTCCGGGGCGTACTGCGATATTCCACACGGAGGAAAGATAATCTGCTGTATCCTCAGAGGTATAATCTGCAACGTTGATACTGACAATCCCCGTACGCGTGGAATTCATGTCCCCGTAGAAAATTATACCGGGAATATCTCTGATGCCGTCCCAGAAACAGTCTGCAATCTTCTTCTCCTTCTCGTACAATGTGTCTATTCCGTTCGCCTCTATGTATTTGAGCGCAGCATTGAGTCCCGCTATCGAATGGGAGTTCAGCGTCCCCGCCTCGAGCCGTGCGGGGTAACGGGCAGGCATATCCTCCAGATATGACTGCACTCCGGTGCCGCCGCGCTTGAGAGGTGTTATCTCCACTCCCTCTGCAATGCACATTCCTCCGGTTCCCTGGGGGCCCAGGAGGCTCTTGTGACCGGTAAAGCAGAGAACGCTTATCCCGGCCTCCTTCATGTCTATCGGTATGATTCCGGCAGACTGAGAAGCATCGACGACAAACAGAAGGCCGTACTTCTCAGCCGTCCTCCCGACAGAGGAGATGTCGTAGACCGTTCCCGTCACGTTCGAGCAGTGTGTCATGACTATCATCTTCGTATCAGGCTTTATCAGCTTCTCGAAGTCTCTGACGTCAATATTTCCCATTCTGTCGCAGCGTACGAAATCGAGAGTGATGACACCCCGCCTCTCAAGGTCGTAGAGAGGCCTCAGTACGCTGTTGTGTTCAGCCTCTGTCGTAATGACTCTGTCACCGTCTCCGAGGAGGCCGTAGAGAGCGGTATTGAGAGCTTCGGTCGAGTTGGAAGTGAATACAACCCTCTCCGGAGACGGTGCATTGAAGAAGGACGAAAGGAGAGACCTCGTTTCATACACAGTCCTCGAGGCATCGAGAGACGCCTCATGTGCGCCGCGGGAGGGATTGCCGAAGCCGTCGAGAGCTCTGACGACTGCGTCGGTCACGCACTGAGGCTTGTAGAATGATGTCGCTGCACTGTCGAAGTAAATCATACAAAGGCCTCCACGGGAGTAAAGCGCGAATACCTGATGGAATGCTCGTCGAGCTCTTTCTTCACAACTTCCGCATCCTCTGTTTCACATCTCCATGCCAGGCCGCATGAGGCATTTACTGCCGGCGGCAGCGGCACAAGACGTCCCGGTACTCCGCACTTTCTGAAGCATGATTCGGCAGCCATCGCATCCCCGGTCTCGTCGAAGGAAACGAAACAGAAGACTCTTCTCTCCCTTCCCATTACGGCTTTATGATGCTGCCTGCACCGACAAGCTTCTCTGTGATTACATACATGTTGGTGACGCCGCCGACAAGGAGTTTATCCTGCAGTCTGTAATTATTGAGGCAGGTACCGCATGTGAGGATCTCGACTCCGAGACTCTCGAGAGTCTTCAGATCCTGTATGCTTTCGCTTCCCTCTGTTGTAAGGAACGCCCCCGAGTTGTAGAAGAGCATTGTCGACGGAAGGCTCTCCTGCTGCGTCAGAGCATAGATGAATCCCTTGAGGAGAGTCTTTCCGAGCTTCTCGTCTCCCTCTCCCATATGGTCTTTCGATATGACCACGACAGTCTTCTTTTTCTCAACGGGAACATAGCAGCCTTCAGCTTTGTTTCCGCTATTCCTTTCGGGAAGCCTGTCCACCGTTATGAGAATCGAGTATTCATTCTCAGCCGGCTTTTCCACAGAGAGTCTGTAGCCGTACGAATTAACCAGACGCCTGATGTTCTCGCATGCAACAGCGTTGTCGACAGAGACGAGGATATCTTCTGCCTTTTCAAGTGCTTCGATGACCTTCTTCGTCTTCACTACGGGAACCGGACAGGAGTCCCCGATGCAGTTCACTTTTATCATATGTATCATTCTCCATTGAATATATATGAATATAATGAGTCGGAGCAGATGACTCAATATCCGGAAGAAAAGATAACAGCATTTGAAAAGAGCCGGTTTCCCGGCTCTTATGCATTATGTACCTTTCAATCAGTAACCGAAAAGACTCCACTTTCCGATATACGGTATGTACGACACGAGAAGAAGGACGACAACCATAGTCACGAAAAGCGACATCATCTTGCGGCTTGTAGTCTCGAGCTTCGTGTGTCCGACAGCGCAGCCTACGAAGAGCGCGGAGCCGACAGGCGGAGTACAGAGACCTATGGCAAGAGTGAAGATAATGATTATACCGAAGTGGATCGGAGAGAGATTGATGGACTCTGCGACCGGCTTCAGGATAGGAGTCATGATCATGATGAGCGGAGCC
>CAVILL010000099.1:0-7292 GCA_963643635.1 Sphaerochaetaceae bacterium
ATATAATCGAATATATCAGATGGAGGGAGAGATTCTCTCCCCGATGAAAGTTAGAATAAATTTTTGAATTGATAATAAGGAAACTGGCATGCAGCTTGGAGAAATAGCAAATCTGACTGCCGGAGTACTCACTGCGAGAGTGCTCTACGACGGCAGGAGGAGAAACCACGAGGAACTGAAGGATTCTGTGGAACGGACGGAAAAGACAAGGGAGACCTCGGGCGTCAGGATAAAGGTACTTGTTCCGAAGGCCATAAGGAACGGAAGAATAGACGGGAGTCTCCTGGAGGAACAGGAACTCATAAAGGACCCGAAGACCGGGAAGGCGAAGGACGTATCTGACTTCATCACGAGAAAAGGCGACATCGTAATCAAGCTCTCGTCACCTTATGACTCCTGTCTCATCACACCCGGGTATGAGGGGCTTCTCATTCCGTCCTTCTGCATGAAGATTGAAGTGAAAGAGGAGAGAATCGACAGGGATTTCTTCCTTGCATACCTCTCGTCGGACTTCTTCTTGACGGAACTCAGGACAAAGTGCTACGGAGCCATGACGGCGCTCACGAAGAAATCGGACTTCATGAGAATCACAGTTCCCGAGGTTTCGAGAAGTAAGCAGATTGAAACAGGGCAGAGGTTCAGGGATGTCAGGCATCTTGAGAACCTGATGGACCGCTACAGGGAACTCGAGAAGGAGCGTCTCGACAGAATACTGGAGGAAACAGGATGCTGAATCTTCTGATTGAAACGAATGACGGCGGCTGGATTGAAAGAAATGTAAGGGATGTGATGACCGCTCTGGAAGAACTCCAGAAGGAGACTCCGTTCGGAAACTTCTCCGAGCTCGGAGTCGTGGAGCCGTTCCTTCTTCTGTGTCTCCTGAAAAAGGCCGTATATAACGACGAGAGCGGAGACAAAGCCGTAGAGCGCATAAGATTCGAGCTCGAAAAGAATGACTCCGACCTCACCGCTCCCGATGAAGAGAAGTCAGACGAAGGTCCCGGAGATTCCCTTTCATTCGGGGGACAGCAGAAGGAGTACCTTGAGAAACAGGCTGAAGAGGCGGGGAAAAGGGGAGTACTGAGACTTCACATTGAGGACATCAAGAAGGTGCTCGGTTCTTTAAGCAGACACTTCCATACGTCACTCTATGTCTTTGACAGGATAGCATGTGACAACGTCACAGAGTATAAGACCAGGATTTCCCTCAAGGCTCTCGATCTCGAGGAAAAAGGAGCGGAAATATTCGCTACGGCGATAAGACTCAGCTACAGCACGATCTTCGGAGAGGAGAAAGCAATCAATCCCGCGCTGGCAACGCTCGCAAGAGGTCTGCTCTCCATCCGGGAAGGTGAACGCTTTGCCGACTTCATGTGCGGTACCTGCCTCTCGACGGCAGTCATTGCGGGACAGGACAAGGATGCAGAGCTGTATCTGAGCGACATCGATACACGCTGCACCGATTATGCCGAAATCTATTCCCGGCTCTCGGGAATGAAGTGCGTCATCCGTTCCCTGGATGCATTCGACGAGAAAACCTTCTCCGGCCCCGAACTCGTGGACAAGGTATTCGTCAATCCGGCTCCCGAAGAGAGACTCATGAACGGTCCGATTGAATTCGACGGCGTTCTTCTCAAGGAGGTTGCTGCTGCAGCCGTCATGAAGGCCGCGAACATACTCACCCCCGGCGGAAAGGCCGTGATGGTGATTCCGAGCCGTTATCTCTACAGCACGAGGCCTGACTACGCGAATCTGAGAAAGTACCTCCTGAAGAGAAGGATAATCTCGACTGTCATCCTGCTGCCATGCCTATCCAGAGGCTCTGCGGGGCCGACAGCGCTCCTCGTCCTCAGAAACATGCCCAACGAAGATATCCTGATGGTCGACTGGACGGACAGGGAGAAGGATGACACCTACTTCTACTACGAGAAGAAGTACATGAAACCTGTCCTCAGAAACAGTGCGAGAAGAAGACTGAGGGACATCGTCAACAGAAGAATCGAGGGAGACGGAAGCAGCCTTGTGCGTCAGAGAGACATCGAATACCAGGACTTCAATCTTCTTCCCTCTCTCTACATCAGGCCCGTGGAGAAGCCGGCGAAGAGAGACCTGGGTGAGATTGACAGGGAGATATCTTCAGTGCTCGACGACATACAGGATGTAATCGGGAAGCTGAAGGACAACTGAAGCCCCGGCGAACACAGTCATACCACAACAACAATCCACAGCTGCCCCTCTCTCCGGACGGGCAGCTGCTTTTAAGATAACTCTGTACTCTCACAGAATCTCAGAACGGAATCGCACGATAGGCGAAAGTCTTTTCAAGAAGGTCCCAGGCTTCAGCGGCGACTTCGCTGTTTCGTGCAGTGAGGTCAAGTTCGTCGAGGTTGTCATAGTGAACTTTCCTGCGCTTTTCCGGATTCACCGTACTGAAGCTGTCGAGGCTTTCCGACAGGTTCAGGAGCTTCTTCTTTTTCACGTCATCACTCTCTGATGAACTGGCAATGGAGATGAACTCGTCCAGCAGGTGCTTCCTCATGATGCCCCAGGCGGTGGAAACATAATTGTTCCCTTTCCAGACATCGGAGTCACCCACAACATAGAGACGGTATTTCGCTCTCGTGACGGCAACGTTGACTATGTTGCTGCTGACCCATCTCACGGCTCCCGGAGCACTGCTGTCACAGCCGAGGACGAATATGACTTCGCTGGCTTCCTTTCCCTGGAATTTGTGAACGGTGCCGATCCGCTTCCTCATGTATTCCCTGTCGATGAGAGATGGATTTTCCGTGTTCTTCCTTCTTTCACAGTAGTTCTCGATCTCATTGTAGATTCCACTCTGCACAGTCGTGAAAGGTGTGATGATGAATATGTCGGGTTCCGACTTCTGTGTCTCCTCATTCCAGGATTTTTCGAAGGCTTTCTCCAGCAGACTGCAGACCTTTTCCCCCTGAGCTTTAACATAGTGGTCCTTGTTTCCGTTCTCTCTGCCTTCGACATTGAACCATGTCGAATACGGGAGTGTGAATGTCCTTACCTCTGACTCCTTCGGCCCGGCTGTCCTGTAAACCATTTTGTTTTCATAGGAAACGGCGTTGGATATCTCGAACATGGGGGAAATACAGCGGCGGTGAACAAGAAGCGGGCATCCGACCCAGTTGTCACCGAGTACTGTTCCCCACCTGTTCATTCTGTCGGCAAAGGTCTGTACGGACAGCTCCTTATCGTTCGATATGTACTCCTCCAGAGTACCCGCAAAGTCGCTGTTTGTTCTGAATGCTTCCTTCAGAAGCTTCAGATCGTCGGTAACCACCGGTTCCACCTGGTACGGGTCCCCGACGATGACGGCTCTCCTGCTCCTGTATATCGCACCGAGGGCGATCTGAGGGGAGGCCTGTCCCGCCTCATCGATTATCAGAGTACCGATCGAGCCGGCCTTTCTGAGATCCCTGAGGAATCTTCCCACCGAAGCGAATGTCGTCGACATCACGGGAACGAAGAGAAATGCTGTCTGGAAGAGAACGGGAACGACGTCTCCTCTTCTTTTCCAGTATATATTGTAGGCTTTCGCTTCTTCCTTTTTCCTGTTCTGCCAGAAGTGGTTCTTGAACTGTCTAAGATTTGTAAGACAGGCACTGGATGCCATGATGAAGTCTCTGATCAGTGTCATCGCAGAGCGGAAGAGTTTTTCCCTTTCCCTGTCGTATGCGCTTGTCATCCAGGGATTCGCAGTCTGGGCGTCCTCGCTCTCCTTTCCTCCGGAGATGAGTCTGCGGAGGAAACTGCCGTCGAACTTCACTTTCACTTCCCCGATTACATTCTCATCGAGCTCAGCGATTCTGTCGTCCCTTTCACGGCAGAGCCTGTAATACTCATTTTCCGCTCTCCCTATATTCTCCCGAGCTTCATCGTAGAGTTTTATCCGGGCTTCTCTTTCAATCTGCTGTACTCTGTCGCCGCATCCGGTCTTCATCATTCTCCTCTGCAGCTTTCTGTCCACATCGATTTCCTGAGGAGTGTACTTTCCGAGTATTTCCCTGTATTCGTCCAGTCTGAGCTCTGAGAGGGAGACTTCCTCGATTATGCCGGCATAGCGGGAAAGCTGGTCGCGGTAGTATTCAACGACTTCGAGCTGATTTCTGAATTCCTCAAGCGATGTCCTGTACTTCCCGATTTCCTCGTCTGTTACGTATTTTTCCTTTCTGTCTTTACCGAATTCCAGAAGCTCCTTCAGAGTACGGAGAGTGAACATGGAAATATTCGCGCGCTTTCCCATTGCTGCAGAGACAAGCCCCCAGGACTTCACCGTCTTCTGTCCCTTTCTGTTGAGCAGGGCCGTCGACTCCTTCGTGAAGTAGATTTCCCTTATCCCGTCGTTTTCGTCGCGGGAGGAGAAGAGGGCACCGATTTCGTTTATCGCTCTTTCCTCCTCTTCCTCCTTCCGCATCTTCAGTCTTTCTCTGACAGATACCTTCCCGTTCTTATCATTCTTTCCACTGTTTCCGCCCAGAAGACCTCTGCTGAAATCGAGCGGCAGTTCCTTCGAGATGTTCTCTACGGCGGCATTGTTGTTCGAGGCGACGAGAATCCCCAGAGCGTTGATTTTCTCTCCGAGTTCCCCGTCCTTGAAAGTGTAATAGTATTCAGTTCTCCACGGCTTTGTCGGGAGAGACAGTCTTTTGAATGCATCGTCGGGCTTCGCGTAGTCGGCGTCTGAGAGAAGTGCGGCCTTTTCGATGATGTTCCGGACGATGATATCCTTCAGAAGGGTTGTCTTTCCCGTTCCGGGAGGACCGTTGATGGAGAAGATCTTCTGCTTCGGATCTCCCTCTGCAGCGAGATTGACTGCAGCCTGCTGCATGAGGGAAAGTCTCCAGCGGGAAGGCCATCTTCCGATCGGTGCTTTCCGGGGATTCAGGATTTTCCGCATCATGTCGTAGTAGCCGGATGGTCTTCCGCCGGCTCTGTAGAGCAGGTCGGTTCTGTTCTCCTTCGCCGGGTTGTCGTTGAGAACGTTGATGTACCTCAGCAGTTCTCCTCCGAGATTGCTATAGTCAAGAGTGTCTTTTTCCACAAGGTCCTTCAGCCATTCTAAGTCCTCGGAATAATAGCTTCTGAAGAGCGACGGCATGTATGTCTGCGGCGGCTCACAGGCTTTCTTTTCTTCCTCGTCCGCCTTTTCCAGATCTTTATATGGACGGGCGAGCTCACAGGTCTTCCTTGCTTCATCTCCCCTGTAGAAGGGAACCCTGAAGATGTAGTTTTCTGTGCACAGCTTTCTGAATCCGTCGTTCTTCATCCCGGAGAGAAGCCGGGTATATGCTTCCTGTATCCGTTCGAACTCTATGTGGCCGGCTGCGATTTCCTCATATTCTTCATCCGTGCTGTCATACCTGTCGTTCGCATACGCTTCATTGAAGATGTCGGCATTTCCGTTTTCGTCATCGTCGTCTTCATCGAAGAGCTCCAGGTATATGTCCTTCTGTTCCGTATGTTCGAGGTTGTTCAGAGAGCCCGAACCGGGTTCTTCATTATCCGGAAGATTGAAATTGTCGATTGTAAGAGTGTCTGTTTCCGGGGAATTCAGGAAGAAGCCTTCGAATTCCGATACGGCACTGTAGTAGTTGGATTTCGTAAGGAGGCTGAGGTCAAGCTTCTCGTTTTTCGAAAGCATGTTGAGAGCCCAGACGATAGGGGACAGGGAGAATGAATGTTTCTCGTACTTTCCGTTGCTGTCGAGCTGTATCGTCGCGAGAGCGATATTGTCCCTGCTGACTTCGGGAAGGTATTTCTCTATGTCCCGCTCCGGATCCCTCTTTCTTATGTACTCTGCAAGCTTCTCGACGCAGTACTCTCTCGGAACCTTTCCGATGTATATGTCGATATGTCCCCATTTCTTCCATCCGAGGGCTGCCGCTTCCCTGTACAGCTCCCGGTAGAGATTGAATTCCGGCCTCCTTCCGTCTTTTTCAGCTGTCTGGAAAACCCGTTCGGAAGTGATCTGGCTGCTTTCCTTCACCTTTCCGATCTGCTGACAGTGTGTTCCCGGCAGTTTGTCCTGGGTAAGCATATCCATGATGCGCCAGTAGTCGAGTATCTTCGCGGCATCAGAGCGTAATTCGTCGTTGGTCATTGTTTTCCCTCTGCTCCCTCCTGCTCATTCTAAACTCCGGAATCCGACCGCTCAACAGAAAATTCCGTTGGCAGCGGAGAATGGAACAGCACCCGAGCCGGGGTTCAGACTCCGGGCAGAGAAGCTGCGGAATGAACAGGGAAGAGAAAAGGCAGTGAAGTTATGCGGAATACGGACAGTATCAGAAACGTGGCATATCACATTGTATCAGAAGGTGAGAGGCGTCTTCTTCCTGAGTTCCACCATATAGCATTCGTCCCTGTCCGAGTTGACATATAGATACGTTGAGCCGAGAAGGTTCTCCGTTACCTTTTCGTTCTCCGGGTAGTACCAGGCCGGGAAGAGTCCGGTCATCCTGGCGAATACCGTGAGATTATAGAGCTCCTTCTGCGCCGCTTCGGTGAGATTCCTGCTTACATAGATCACTAGGTGGGGAGTGAGCTTTTCCTCCTCTCTGACCTTTTCGTTGTGAAGGAAGAAATTCCTGGTCTCGGAGACAGCGAGAGCTCCCCCGCGTCTGCAGACTTCGTCATTCGAGAGCTCCTTGAGCCTCTCGAGAGTCTTTCTTTCTCCGCTGACGAATTCGCAGCCGGGAAGAGGATTCAGAAGACCGTCTCTGTCGAGTACGACGGGAGAATACTCCCCGGCAGCCTTAACAAGGTGCCTGACGAACTTTTCACGGTTGTTTCCATCGATGCCGAATGACGGGTATTCGAAGAGATTGATCACCGTGCCTTTTCCTATCTCCAGCGGGTAATACGTGTTTTCCATTTCACTTTCCTCCTGTCTCATTATGTAATGAAAGTGTATCAGATAGTGAGACAGAAGATGTCGGAAATCTTCAGGGAAGAGAAAGAAAGCGGAGTATCTGCAGTAAAGAGTGGAATACCGGAGCTGCATAAGACGTGGGGGAGGCAGCTGTATTTCTCGCAGGTTGGTAACTCCAGAGAAAAGACGACAGGATAAAATCTCCATGTGTCCGGTTTTTCGGACACATGGGCTTCATAATCAGTTCATCACAGACTGACGGAGGAACTGATTATGAGTGAAGAGACAGAGAAGAGGAAGGAATGGGAGAAGAGCGGAAAGGAGTGCTCCGAATACTCTGCGGGGGATATGTACTACTTCTCGTATCTGCTTTTCGTCTACTCCTGCAGGG
>CAVILL010000100.1:0-7285 GCA_963643635.1 Sphaerochaetaceae bacterium
AAGCCCTGGGAAGTCAAGGTCGACATGGCATTCCCGTGCGCTCTCCAGAACGAGCTCAGAGGCGAGGATGCAGAGATGCTGATTAAGAACGGCGTCAAGTACGTCGTCGAGACAAGCAACATGGGCTGCGCTCCCGAGGCAATTGCAGCATTCCAGAAGGCAAGAATCCCGTTCGCACCCGGCAAGGCTGCAAACGCAGGCGGCGTCGCAGTATCCGGACTCGAGATGAGCCAGAACGCAATGCACTACAACTGGGACGCAGAGGAAGTAGACCAGAAGCTCCACGGCATCATGAAGAACATCCATGCTGCATGTGTCAGAGAAGGAAAGCAGGCTGACGGCTACATCGATTACGTCAAGGGCGCAAACATCGCAGGCTTCAAGAAGGTTGCAGACGCTATGTGCCAGCAGGGTTTCTGATAAACCTGAAGAACCGTTAAATACAACAAGCAGAACCGCTTCCTCCGGGAGGCGGTTTTTTCCGGCCCGGAACCGCCTGACTGTTCAATATCAGACACGTGCGGGACATTACTTTCCAGAGACAGTTTTTTTGTTATATGAAAGATACAAAAATATTCTGATTGCGACAAAAAATGTTTTAGATATATTGCACGTGCCATATTTTGCGAATAAATCAAAAAATAGAAAAAAACCGACGGAAAGTGAAGGAAAACGACTATGTTTTTACGTATCCGCTTTTTCCGGCATTCTGTGATTTTTGAATAATTGCTGTCACCGACAAAAAATAAAAGGTTGCTTTTCTCCAATCGGGCCTTACAATGAAGGAGCACATACAAAAAAGGAGATTACGTATGAAAAAGCTTTTAGTTTTTCTTACTGTAGCAATGCTTGCTTTATCAATGGCATTTGCTCAGGGCGCAGCTGAGACTTCAGCAGTCGTCGCAAACAAGGACAAGCCGGTTGTATTCTACAACAGACAGCCTTCCGACCCGACGACAGGCGAAATCGACATGGAATCAATGAACTGGAACGATTCTACATACTACGTAGGATTCGATGCTGCAGCAGGCGGCGCAGTCCAGGGACAGCTCATCACAGATTATCTCGCATCCGCTGATCCGGCAGTCGTAGACAGAAACGGCGACGGCATCATCGGCTACGTTCTCTGCATCGGCGACGTCGGGCACAACGACTCCAAGGCAAGAACGGAAGGTATCAGAAAGGCTCTCGGAACTTGGAACGGATCGACAGACCCGGGCCAGGCTAAGGAAGGTTCTGCAGTTGTCGGCGGAAAGACACTCAGGGTTGTCGAGCTCGAAAGCAAGGCAATGACAGGTCTCGACGGATCGACATGGAACGCAAACGCAGCAACAGAAGCAATGGGCGGATGGGCTACGAAGTATGATACACAGCTCGACATGGTCGTTTCCAACAACGACGGTATGGCAATGGGCTGTCTCCAGGCTTCCAACTATCCCGCTGGCGTTCCCATCTTCGGCTATGATGCCAACGCAGATGCCATCGAAGCTATCGGGGCCGGGAAGCTCACCGGAACAGTCAGCCAGAACGTAGACGCTCAGGCTACAGCTACACTCCAGGTTCTCAGAAACCTCCTCGACGGCCTCACAGGTGAAGACGTCTATACAAAGGGTATCTCGGAACCCGACCAGTACGGCAACCAGATTTCCGCACCGGTAGCTTACTGGGCTGATCAGAAGGCTGTCATGGCAGCCAACTCCGGCGTCAACAAGGATAACTGGCAGCAGTATACGGCAGGCAACAGGGATGCAGGCGTCAAGCAGACAACTGCAGAGACGAAGAAGGTTCTCCTCACTCTCTACAACGCAGCCGACAACTTCCTCTCATCCTCTTACCTCCCGGCTCTCCAGTACTATGCTCCTCTCCTCAACATCGAACTTACGGTTGTTGCAGGCGACGGCCAGAGCGAATCGGTATGTCTCGACAGATTCACGAACCTCGGCAACTTTGATGCTTATGCAATCAACCTTGTCAAGACGAACTCCGCTCCCGACTACCTCGACAAGCTCAAGTACTGATGACTGCGAGTCAGACGAAGATTCAACAGACCGGCATGCCGCCCTTTCGGGCAGGCATGCTTTTCAAAATTCAATGAGGGGCTAAATGGCAGATATAGTTCTAGAAATAAGGAATCTGTCCAAGGCGTTCGGCAAGAACAAGGTTTTGGACGGTATCGACCTGAAAGTCGAGAAGGGACACGTTCTCGGACTAATGGGAGAAAACGGAGCCGGCAAGTCTACGATGATGAAGTGCCTCTTCGGCATCTATGCCAAGGACGAGGGAGACTTCTTCCTGGGTGGCTATCCTGTAGACTTCAAAGATCCGAAGGAAGCGCTGGAGAGCGGTGTGGCGATGGTCCACCAGGAGCTCAACCAGTGTCTGGACCGCAGTGTCGTCGACAATCTCTTCCTCGGGCGCTATCCCGTGAGACACGGAATAATAGACGAGGGAAAGATGGAAAGGGAGGCCAACAGGATATTCGGCTCCCTCAAGATGACAGTGGACCCGCATGTCATCATGCGTACCATGAGCGTTTCTCAGCGTCAGATGGTCGAAATCGCGAAGGCCGTCAGCTACGATGCCAAGATCATCGTTCTCGACGAGCCCACCTCCTCACTGACTGAGAGAGAAGTGCAGAAGCTCTTCTCGATTGTAAGGGAGCTCAAAGAGAAGGGCGTCTCCTTCATCTACATCTCCCACAAGATGGACGAAATCTTCGAGATCTGCGACGACGTCGCGGTTCTCAGAGACGGTAAGCTCATCTCCTCAAAGCCTGTTAAGGACACCAGCATGAAGGAACTGGTGAGCCAGATGGTCGGACGTTCGCTCGACCAGAGATTCCCGGAAGTCGACAATAATCCGGGAGAGGACTACCTCAGAGTCGAGAACCTCTGTACGAAGTACAATCCCGTTCTCGAGGACATATCCTTCACGGTCCGCCGCGGTGAGATCTTCGGACTCTACGGCCTTGTCGGAGCGGGAAGAAGCGAACTCCTGGAATCGCTCTTCGGCGTAAGGACAGTGGCTTCCGGCGGTGTCTTCCTCAACGGAAAGAGACTCAATTTCCAGTGTTCGAAGGATGCGATGGACCATAACTTCGCACTCGTCACTGAGGAAAGAAAGATAAACGGCATGTTCGGAAAGGGAACACTCGAATTCAACACATGCATAACCAACATGCCGGCGTACAGGGAACACGGACTAGTCTCGAACAGAAAGATGTACGAGGCGACGAAGCGTGAGATAAAGCAGATGAAGACCAAGTGTGTCTCCACCACAGAGCTCATCACGGCTCTCTCGGGCGGCAACCAGCAGAAGGTCATCATCGGAAAGTGGATGGAACGCAGTCCCGACGTGTTCCTGATGGATGAACCGACGAGGGGTATCGACGTCGGAGCGAAATACGAAATCTATCAGCTCATAATCCGTATGGCCGGAGAGGGAAAGACGATTATCGTCGTTTCCTCCGAGATGCCCGAGATTCTGGGTATAACAAACAGGATTGCCGTCATGTCCAACCACAGACTGGCAGGTATTGTGAATACGAAGGAGACCGATCAGGAGGAACTCCTGAGGCTCTCGGCCATGTATCTATAAGGGAGGCACACATATCATGGAAGATAAAAGGAAAACAACAGACAGAGACAGCAGGCTCATTGCTTTCGAGGAGAAACTCTATGCTCTCAGAAAGGACGGAGAGTATGCCCTCATAGATCTGGGAGAGGAGCTGAGTGCCGTAAAGCGCAACAAGGCCGTCACGAAGGAGGAGAAACTCCGGAGAGCCGCAGCCATACAGAAGGAAATCGATAAGGCGAAGGAAGTGAACCTTCAGAATCGCGAAGAGATCAAGGCTCTCAGCAGGGAAGCCGTCGTCTACTCGAATGCTCTCTACAGGGACTTCGAAGCCGAAGTCATCAGAGAGGAAAAGGAGAAGATAGCAGAGGCAAAGAGAGTCTATCAGGAGCAGGTTGCTTCGATAAAGGCCGAAAGCGATGCAAAGATCGATGCAATCAGAAGCTCGGTCTCCGATCCGAAGAATCTCAAGGAAGAGATTGCGATTGCAAACTACGAGAAGAAGTCCCACCTGACGGAAGCGAAGAACAAGGCAAACGAGGCTATTGGAGCAAGCAGAAGCTACATCAACCAGATCTACATCAACCATGTACAGGAGAACAGAACACTCCGCGGCGGAAAGACGAACTTCATGGAAGACAGGAAGCTCAAGTCGAAGAACTACAGGGCGACATTCTCTCCCTCGAAGTTCCTTCTTGCCAACGGTCTCTACATCGCAATCGGAATCTTCTTCATCATCTGCATCATCCTCGCTCCGATAAAGGTCAATTCGAATCTCTTCACGATTCCGAACCTTCTTACGATTCTCGAGCAGTCGGCAACGAGAATGTTCTATGCTCTCGGAGTAGCGGGGCTCATTCTCCTTGCGGGAACCGACCTCTCCATCGGCCGAATGGTGGCACTGGGGTCCGTCACGACCTCTCTTCTCCTTCACAAGGGAACGAACATCGTGACATTCTTCGGAATGGGACCGTGGAACTTCGATTCCATTCCGATGGCACTGAGGGTCACCCTCGCACTCTGCCTTTCAATCACACTCTGTGTCGCATTCTCGGCATTCGCAGGCTTCTTCACGGCAAAGCTGAAGATTCATCCGTTCATCACGACACTGTCGACGCAGCTCATCATCTACGGTCTGCTCTTCTTCGGAACGAGCGGAACCCCGACGGGTTCGATCGATTCCTCGATCAAGGATCTTCTCGGCGGCAGATGGGTTCTGGGATATATCGGACGCGATGTCATTACCTTCCCCAAGCTCATCATCCCGGCAATCGCAGCCATCATCGTGGTATGGTTCATCTGGAACAAGACCGTCTTCGGAAAGAACATGTATGCCGTGGGAGGCAACTCGGAAGCTGCAGCGGTATCTGGTATAAACGTATTCAGGACAACGCTTCTCATCTTCGTCATGGCCGGAGTTCTATACGGATGCGGTGCATTCCTTGAGTCCTTCAGGGCAAACACCTCCGCAGGTACGGGCCAGGGCTTCGAACTTGACGCCATCGCGGCATGCGTCGTCGGCGGAATCTCATTCAGCGGCGGTATAGGAAAGATAAGCGGAGCCGTAATCGGTGTTCTCATCTTCCAGGGTATGACATACGCCCTCACGTTCCTCGGAATAGATACGAACCTCCAGTTCGTCTTCAAGGGAATCATCCTCATCGCGGCTGTCGCACTCGACTCCGTGAAGTATCTCAAGAAGAAATGATGACGGACGAAGAGAAGAGGAAGAAGAGAGAGGAGGAAAGCGAGGCGCTCGTGAAGAAGCTGATCATCTTCGGCGGTGTGGTCTTCGTCTTCCTCTCCGTTTTCGTGGGAGCCTGGCTCCTCGGATTCTTCAATCTCATCAGATGAAAGAGCGGGACGACCGGAAACGGCCGTCTCTGTCGTAAGGGGAAGGCATGTACGAAAGTCTGACAAAGCATATCGGGAGAATCTCTCCCGACAGGGCCGGAAGAGTGGTATCGGACCGTCGCGGGGAGGGAAATGAAGAGAGACCGTATGAAATGCCGTATGTCGAAAACAGTTCCGCTGTGGACGCATTTCGTCAGGGATCTCTACGCCTTCGTGAAAGCTCACGGGGAATTTGAGCTGACGGAGTATCAGTCGATTCTCGAGAGAAACGGAATCAGATGGGATGAGAGGGCGATGACTCAGGCTCCTGCAGAGAGCCTTGATGCCGAGTGTATTCCCGCCCTGCTTCTCGGTGCCGTCAGGGCTGACAGGTTCTCGGACGGAGCGCTTCTCTCCTTCATACAAAGCGGCTCGATTGAAAAGTGGCTGAAGCAACTCGATAAGCAGAATGGAATTGAGAGATGCTGACAGACTCTCTGAGGAGAGCGGAAAACTGTAAAAATGATACTGAACCTCGGCGGTAACTGGAGTTACCGCCGAACTGTCGCATTGTTTTCCGGTTTTCTGTGCAATATTTCAAGTATGCCAGAGAAGATTATCGGAAGAGTTGCAGAACAGAAACAGATCAGGGACTGCTTTGAATCGGACAAATCGGAACTTGTCTCGGTATTCGGCAGACGGCGTGTCGGAAAGACCTGCCTTATAAAGCAGTGTTTCGACGAGGAGTTCGATTTCTGGTTTACGGGGATGTATCAGATGAGCCGCTTACAGCTGCTTACCCAGTTCCGGCAGGCTCTGTCTGAGTGTACGGGAGATAAGACTGCGAAGATAAAGGACTGGTTCGAGGCTTTCGATTTTCTGAAGAAGTATCTGCTTTCCCTCGATAAGGACAGGGTTGTCGTATTCCTGGACGAGCTTCCCCGGATGGATACTCCCAGGGAAAATTTCCTTCAGGCATTCTCGTACTTCTGGAACATGTGGCCGTCGAGCAGAACACTGCTGAAGCTTTATGTCTGCGGCTCGGCAACTACGTGGATGATAAAGAACTTCGCAGGAGACAAGGGGGGTCTCTACGGAAGGGTCACGCCTTCAATCTATCTCGCTCCGTTCTGCCTTGCGGAGGCTGAACAGTTTCTGAGCAGAATCAAGCACATGAATCTGAACCGCCACAGGATTCTCGAAGTCTACATGATTCTCGGCGGCATTCCCTGTTACCTCGATATGCTTCAGAAGGACCTTCCTCTTTCGAAGAACATAGACAATCTCTTCTTCAGGGAGAATGCTGTCCTCAAGACCGAGTATGAATTCCTCTTCAGGTCCCTCTTCAATGATTCGAAGTCTTACAGGAAGGTAATCGAAGCCCTGTCTCAGAAACTGAAAGGGCTGACACGGGAAGAGATAATGAAGGAAGCGGATATTAAGGACGGCGGCACGCTTACGGAAATTCTTGACAATCTCAGGCTCTGCGATTTCATCAGGGAATACCGTTCAATCGGAAAGGTGAAGAGGAGCAGTCTCTATCAGCTTACGGATCTGTTCTCTCTCTTCTATCTGAACTTCGTGGAGAAGGGGAACAGCCGGGATGAGAACTTCTTGTCCGATATCGCATTCTCCGGACGGGAAGACTCATGGGCGGGATATTCCTTCGAACAGGTCTGTCTTCATCACATAAGACAGATCAGGTCCCGACTCGGGATTTCGGGGGTTCTGAGTAATGTCTACTCCTGGAGCTGCCCCGGATTCACCGATGAAGACGGAACGAAGTGGAAAGGCGGCCAGATAGACCTTCTGATAGACAGAAATGATGAGGTAATCAATATCTGCGAGCTTAAATATGCTTCGGCGAAGTACGAAATCA
>CAVILL010000101.1:0-7178 GCA_963643635.1 Sphaerochaetaceae bacterium
CTCATGATTGTGACGGTATTCTCACAGAAAGTGATGTCCTTCGATTTCTCGAACATCCCCTTCATGATTCTTGCCGCCACCGGTCCCCAGGATCCGTTCTCGATGAGGCCTATTCTCCTCTTCTGGTAGAAGCGGTGAGTCAGGCGCTCGATGAAGCCGCGCATTGCGGGGAATATGTCGCCGTCGTATGTCGTCGTCGCGAGAACGAGTGATGAGTGGCGGAATGCAGAGGCAACGGCTGCGTAGACGTCACATCGCGCAAGGTCATAAATCTCGACCGTTCTGCCTTTCTTCTCGAGCATATCCTTCAGTCTGAGGGCGGCCTCCCGGGTATGGCCGTAGACCGAGGTGTAGCAGACGGTTATCCCGTCGTCCTCGGGAGTGTACGAGGACCACTTGTCATATAGGTCGATATAAAAGCCGAGGTTGTCACTCAGCACCGGTCCGTGTAGAGGACAGATCATCCTTATGTCGAGAGCGGAAGCCTTCTTCAGAAGGTTCTGCACCATCGTTCCGTACTTTCCCACGATTCCGATGTAGTAGCGTCTCGCCTCGTCGGCCCAGTTTTCATCCTCCCTTCTGAGGTCGTTTGCCGTGAAGGTTCCGAAACCGTCGGCTGAGAAGAGAACCTTATCCCTTGAGTCATATGTAACCATCACCTCCGGCCAGTGGACCATCGGAGCGGCAACGAATGTGAGGGTATGGCTGCCGAGAGTGAAGGCATCGCCGTCTGCAATCACTATACGCCTGTCACTGTAGTCAGTCTTGAAGAAGTTCTTCATCATCGTGAAAGCCTTCGCCGACGAAATGATCTTCGCTCCCGGGTACTTCTCCATGAAGGCTGCGATTCCCGCCGAGTGATCGCTTTCCATGTGCTGCACGACAAGATATCCCGGCTCCTTTCCGCCGTTCTCCTTCTCTATGTTCTCCAGCCACTCTTGGACAAAGTCCTTCTCGACCGTATCCATCACGAGGCTCTCACCGTGGGATGTGATGAGCCAGGAATTGTACGAGACCCCCCTTTCAAGAGGATACTGTGACTCGAAGAGAGTCGTAGTGTGGTCGTCGACGCCGATGTATCTTATGTCATCTGTAACTGTCATGTGCTTTCTTCCTTTTTCAGTAAATGTTACTGATAATCTCCCTCATGCACAACATTTTCACTTCACACTGCCCGTATTTGCTATACAATTCTCCACATGGAAAAGAGAGATTACACAAAAACGGAACTTGAGTATGCACCGCGGACAACAGAGGAATTTGAAGCATCCCGGGACGACGTCCTGGAGAGAATCAGGAAAACAATCGAAGTCGAGGGCCCGATAATGGAGAGTCTACTCGTAAAGAGAGTTCTCAACTCCTGTAACCTCTACCGTAACGGCAGCACCCTCTCGTCCTTTCTCTCATCCCTCCTCGACGGAATCGGAACTCCCGTCACAGTCGAGGAATGCGGCGAGAGGGTCTTCCATACAGGAGGAAACGAAGACTATTTCCGCCCCACCCCCGATTCCGGAATACGCTACTCCTATCAGATTCCCTTCTCCGAGGCGGCGAACTGCCTCATATACATAATGGAGAACGGAGAGAAGAACTCGTACACGAAGAAGGAACTCTACAGACTCTTCCTCTGCGAGATGGAGTACCTCCGAAGCGGAGATCAGATTGAAAAGCTCTTCGAAGGCGCACTTGCGGACCCCAGGATAAGACGCAGCGGAAACGGCCGGATACTGAAGTAGTCAGGAAATCCACCGAAAATATTGATGGAAAACTCAAAAATCAGAAAAATTCAGCCATTTACCGCAATTTTTTTCTTTACAAATCACATTTTCCCAACAATACTGAAGAAACATAGGAGATTATCATGCTCATCAATTTGAAAAAAAAGCCTAAAATAGTCGAGAAGAACGTCGCCCGCTGCAGAGAGAAGGGAATCACTCTGCCGACATTCGCTCAGATGAAGGATCCCTCCCTCATCCCGCAGGATATCAAGGACAAGCTCAAGGACGTAGGTCTCTGGGACGTAAACCCCCTCAACCTCTACAGAATCAACTGGCATAACGAACCCGTCGAAAAGGGCGGCCAGTACGGCGATGTCAACTTCATCGAAATCCCGAAGAAGATCACAGGCACAAAGGCAAGAATCTTCGCTCTCGCAGGCAAGTTCTTCCCCTGCGGCGTCCACAAGGTAGGCGCTACATATGCATGTCTCGCTCCGGCTCTCGTAACGGGTAACTTCGACGCTGTCGAACAGCAGGCTGTATGGCCCAGCACGGGTAACTACTGCCGCGGCGGTGCTTACAACTCCGCACTTCTCGGATGCAAGAGCATCGCAATCCTCCCCGAGGACATGTCCCAGGAGAGATTCAACTGGCTCAAGACAGTCGCAGGCGAAATCATCGCTACACCCGGCTGTGAATCAAACGTCAAGGAAATCTTCGACAAGTGCCACGAACTCGATTCAGAGAGAGGCAAGCACATCGTCATCTTCAACCAGTTCGAGCAGTTCGAGAACTATCTCTGGCACTATGAAGTGACAGGTTCCGCCATCCTCGAAGTCATCAGGAAGCTCGGCATCAAGGCCGACAACGTACGCGGCTACGCTTCCTCCACGGGTTCGGGCGGAACACTCGCAGCAGGCGACCACCTCAAGAAGGTCTATCCGAACATCAAGATCGCAGCAGGCGAAGCTCTCCAGTGCCCGACACTCCTCAGAAACGGCTTCGGCGCTCACAGAATCGAAGGTATCGGAGACAAGCACGTACCATGGATCCACAACGTCAAGAACACTGACATGATCTGTGCCATCGACGACCAGGACTGCATGGACATCTACCGCCTCTTCAACGAGCCGGAAGGAAAGGAATACCTCAAGTCCATCGGCCTCAGTGACAAGGAACTCGACAACCTCGCACTCTTCGGAATCTCGGGTATCGGCAACATGCTCTCTGCAATCAAGATGGCAAAGTACTACGAGATGGACGAGGACGACGTCGTCTTCACAATCCTCACCGACAGCTCCGTCATGTACACTTCGAGACTCAAGGAACTCGAGGAGCAGCAGGGCAAGTTCACTCTCATGGAAGCAGCAAGAGTACATGCAGCAGCTCTCATGCACCAGACAAGAGAGAACGCTCTCGAGCTCACATATTACGAGAGACTCCGCGTGCACAACCTCAAGTACTACACATGGGTCGAGCAGCAGGGCAAGACATACGACGAGCTCAACAGACAGTGGTATGACAGAAACTACTGGACTGACATTCCGAAGCTTACAGCAAAGATCGACAAGCTCATCGAAGAGTTCAACGCTCAGGTCAAGGGCTGATTGAAAGAGTGAGTTTCACTAGCCGGGATTCCCTCCCGGCTATATTTTTCAGAGAGGATAAATTCATGAGATTCAAATACGTTTGTTCAGACTGCGGCAGGGAATACGTGACAGATAAGATTATGTACCTCTGCCCCGAGTGCTCGAAGGAGAATACCGACGAGCTCTTTCCGAAGGGAAACCTAATCGTAAAGCTCAGCGACGAAGTGCTGAAGAAGGCGAAGGCGAAGGAGCACGTCACTCCGTTCGACTTCTACCCCTACGAGGCCGAGGACGACCTCTCGTATCCCGTCGGCATCACACCGCTCATGGCTCCGAAGAGAATAAGGGAGGAACTTGACACCCCCAACCTCTTCTTCAAGCTCGACACGCTTCTCGTCTCGGGATCCTTCAAGGACAGGGCGAGCTACCTCGTCGCACTCCAGGCAAAGCACCACGGAGAGAAGAAGATCGCCCTGGCTTCCACGGGTAACGCCGGTGCCGCAATGAGCGCAGTCGGCGCTGCAATGGGAATCGAGATAGTTCTCTTCGTCCCCGCTTCAGCACCCATCAACAAGCTCATGCAGTCCGTACTCTACGGCGCAAGGGTGATTCCCGTGAAGGGAAGCTACGACGATGCATTCAAGCTCAGTATCGAGTACACGAAGATGCACGGAGGAATCAACAGGAACACGGCATACAACCCGATGACGATAGAGGGAAAGAAGTCCATATCCATCGAGCTCTTCGAGCAGATGGGAAGAAAGGCTCCCGATGCAGTCTACGTTCCCGTCGGTGACGGCTGCATCATCGCAGGTGTCGCAAAGGGCTTCAGGGACCTCCTGGACGCAGGTCTCATAGAGAAGATGCCGCGCATCATCTGCTGTCAGAGCACACAGTCCATGGCAATCAGCAACGCCATCAACAACGACGACTACAGGGCAATCAGCGCAACAACGCGCGCAGACAGCATCTCCGTCGATCTTCCCGCCAACGGAAGAATGGCGGCTGCATACGTCAAAGAATCCAAAGGCTGGGCCGTACAGGCAACAGACGAGGAGATTCTCGACAGCCAGCTCGTCCTCACACGCAAGAGCGGCGTTCTCGCAGAGCCCGCAGCGGCATGTGCATTCGCATGCTTCGAAAAGGACAGAGACCACTTCGTAAAGGAACTCGGCAGGGACGCGACAGTCGTCGTCCTCCTCACCGGAACGGGCTTCAAGGACATGAAGGCCTTCGACGGCAGAGCAACCCTTCCCCCCGCAATAGAGAACAGCGTGGAAGAAGTGAAGAAGCTCGACTGAGCAGAGAACAGTTCAAAACGGCCTCCCCTGAAAAGAGAAGGCCGTTTTCTTATGTTCTGTAAAGGAATTACGATGCATCTACAACTGTGAATGTATGGCTGCCCTCGACAGTTATTCCAGAGGGAAGACCATATTTCTCAGGATTTGTACACCTGACCGTGAACGTGTACTCACCGGCAGTAAGATTAACCTTGACATCGTCCCCGGCATTGAATGATGTTACGGAATTACTGTCATTCCTCGTAATCTCTATTTTCCATCCTTCGTTCAGCTTCGATGAAGTTATTTCCCCTGAATCATTTCTGGTAATGGTTACAATCGAACTGTCGTCTGATCTCTTAGAGAGATTCTTGAGACGTACAGTCTTACCCTTGTTGTAGATATTCATGACAATCGTATTGCACCAAATACCATTACCAGCCTCGGTATTCTTGTAATAACCGCCGCTCAGCCCCACTTCCCAATTTTTCGAAGTCGAAAGGTCGATGATTTCAGTTACGGGAATCAGGACGGAAGTCGTCCCATTTCTCGATACAGAAAGATATTTACAATCAGCAAGCAGAGTGTTATCGGTATCATCCGTGCTTGTCAGCTCGCCGTTGGCTAATTCCTTCTTGTTTGCATCAAGCTGCTTCACCTGATAGTAGTAGCTTCCATCTTTGTCCTTTGTATAAAGAGGAACTCCACTGCTGTAGAAGAACGATCCGCTCTCCGTATAATAACAGAGCGTCATTGTACCCATGTCTTCAATCTTCGCTCCCTTAAGATAGATACCGTTGTTGTTTGAAGAAGCTTCGAGAATCTGGTTAGCAGCGACACCGATTACCTTGATTCTGTTTGATACAAGACCGTTGAATCCGGCATAAAGAGTATACTCTTCACCGGGTTTTATAACCGTGGAATCCGTGACAGTAATAACTGAGCCGTCAGTCTTCACGGCATATACTGCAGCCTTCTCGTTTATGTTGATATCCATTCCGCTGCTGTAGTAACCGTCAACGATACAGGCGCTTTTCAGTTTTCTTCCGTTCGTGGCATCACCCGCGTATACATAATAGACGTCCTTGCTCTTAACATGTCCGTTGGATGCCATCGTAATGGACCTGATTGCATCAAGGTAGCTGTCTTCTGTAACCTGGATACACGACACAGCAAGCAGCAGGACAATGAAAAGAGTGAACATCGACATGAATTTATTTTTCATGGTAATCCTCCATAGAATATTAAAGAGACTATCTCCGGAGAGATAAACAACCCGACAGAACTGAAGTTACATCAGCTCTCTCCTCTGCAGACTATAACACAGGAAAGCACAGTCTGTAATATCTCAGGGAGTTTTCAATGCCGAAAAATATAAGTCTCTGCAGATGCTGTGTACAATACAGTCATGAGAAAGGTAATCAGGACAGACATATACACATTCGAAAAGCTCATAAGGCAGGACCGCTTCTATGTAGACAAGACAAGGTATCTCTATGAGCTCGTGAAAAACGATGACGAAAATTCCTGTTACTTTCTCTGCCGCCCCCGCAGATGGGGCAAGAGCCTCATGTGTTCGACAATCGATGCACTCTTCGAAGGAAAGAAGGAGCTCTTCGACGGTCTCTACATCTCAGAAACAGATTATGACTTTTAAAAATACCCGGTAATCCATTTCGATTTCGCCAATCTTCCGATGGAGAGCTACGACTACTTCGTCGAAGGATTACAGGATAAAATCGAAGAACAGGCACTCGTTCTTCTCTACTACACCGGCTACCTTACGTTTCTGAGAGGTACGGAAAGTACAGTCTCCCTCACATTCCCTAACCGGGAAATCAGAACAAGCTTCACCTGTGACCTCATCCAGAGATACACGAACAACCAGATTGTTCCTCCGACTCTCGGAGAAAGACTGAAAACTGCTGCAGCAAAAGAGGATACGGAAGAGATGATGACCCTCTTGAAGAACTACTGCAGCCAGTTCATCTACCAGTTCTTCAACGATGATGAAGACGGGGAAAAGAAAACAAAAAGAAAGAAGCTTATTCCGGAAAACACATTCCAGCTTATGCTCTACGCCCTCTTCGTTGCCGTCACGATGGCCCCGGGAGCCGAAGAACCTACTTCACCCGGCCGATGCGACATCGTATTCTTCTCGTCGGATATCGTCTGCGTACTTGGGCTCAAGGTCGATGAAACGGCAGAGAAGGCGCTGGAGCAGATCCGGGAAAAGGGATATGCGGATAGATACAGACTGAACCATAACACCATCCATCTCCAGGGGATGAATTTCTCATCAAGGAAAAGACAGATAGAGGATTGGAAAGAAGAGACGATACACTGTTGACAGTAACAGCGAAAAGTGACAAGATATCGCATGTAATTTCGGGTTGTAGCGCAGAGGTTGAGCGTATCAGTCTGGGGGACTGGGGGTCGCCGGTTCAAATCCGGCCAGCCCGATTTTTTTTTGCACTTTTTCTTTCTATATTTGTAATTATATAATTCTCATTATCTGCTGTCCATCACCTGTTTTCTGTCTTTTTGGGGTTTAAAACCTGTCTGTCATATTGCTGATTAACCTGAAAAAA
>CAVILL010000102.1:0-6897 GCA_963643635.1 Sphaerochaetaceae bacterium
GGTATAAAAAGTTGCGACACTGTCGCAACTTTTTCAAAGGCTTGTCTTATAAAGAATTATCCTTCGCTGATTATCTCTCAGTCAGCTCTGGCTCGACGCTGTCTGCAGTACGTCCATCGGGCATGCCGTAACGCACTTCCCGCAGGCTATGCACTTCGTCGTCTGTCCGTTTACGGGGGAGGTGACCATGACATGTACGGGACATACCTTCCGGCATTCTCCGCATCCGTTGCAGAGCTTTCTGTCTATCGTCCATACGCCGGAAGGAAGCTGCTTTATTGCACCCTGCGGACATACCTTTGCGCATTTTCCGCACTGGATGCAGGTGACGGGTTTCCACTCTCCGTTCTTCTCCTCGATTCTGAGAGCACTCCATCTTCTGTCCTTTTCCTTATAGAACATCTCCGAGCATGCCCTCACGCATTCGAGGCATCCTATGCACCGCTTTCCGGGGTTCACGAAGAGGCGCTTGCCCTTCGCGAGAACCTTCTTCTCCGCGGGGCGGATGAGGTAGGGGGTGCTTTCCATCGGGAGTTCATGATGGAGGACGTGGTCCCAGTGGTAGTAGGCGTTGCTGATTGCTGGAGCCGTCGGGATCGAGGTGATTTCCCCGATACCTATTGCACCGCTCGAGGTCCTGAGACCGGGCTTCTCGACGATGATTGAAGTGATCTTCGGAAGCTCGTCCGCTCTGAAGAGGCCCAGAGATCCGTACTTTTCAATCGGCTTGCAGTCCTTGACCCTGTAGCGTTCCCTCAGGGCGTAGCCCATGCCCATGACGACGCCGCCCTCGATCTGTCCTTCGACATTCGTGGGGTTGATGGCTCTTCCTACATCGTGTGCGGCAACCATCTCACGGATTGTTCCGTCTTCGTTGAGGATACAGAGCTGTGTGGCATAGCCGTAGGCGACGTGGCTTACGGGGTGGGGGACGGGAGTACCCATCTTGTCGGTTTTGGCAAGATACTCTGCAAAGAATTCCTCGCCTTCGAGCTCTCCGAGGCTTTTTGTATTGAGGGCATCCTTCAGCATGTTTGCAGCGCGTCTGGCTGCTTCGCCCGTTACTGTCGTATGGCGGCTGCCGCTCGTCGTTCCGCTGTCGGGATCGTTGGTGGATGCTCTCTCGACGACTATGAGGTTCTCGTCGAGTCCTGTTATGTCGGCAGTTACCATCTTGAGGACAGTCCAGAGACCCTGGCCTATGCAGGAGCCGCCGCAGTGCACGTGAACCTTTCCGCCTTCGATTATGAGCTTTACTCTTCCCCAGTCTGGAAGTCCCACTCCGACTCCGGCGTTCTTCATCGCACATGCGATACCCTTTATCTGAGCCTCATCGTATTTGTCCTTTACCGCAAGAAGCGTCTCCGCAAGTCCCGTCGAGTCATCGGCTATCTGGCCGTTCGGAAGCTCCTCGCCGGGGCGTATTGCGTTGAGGTATCTTATATCCCATTCGCTGATTCCCACCTCTCTGGCAAGGGTGTTGAGCATGTTCTCTATTGCAAAGCATGTCTGGGTTACCCCGAAACCTCTGAAGGCTCCCGCAGGCGGGTTGTTCGTATAGTATGCGTAGCCGTCGATCCTGAAGTTCTGGTAGTTGTACGGCCCCGAGGCGTGTGTGCATGCTCTCTCGAGTACCGGGCCTCCGAGTGACATGTAGGCACCCGTGTCCGCAATTACCTTTGCCTTTACTCCCTGTATCTTTCCCTTTTCGTCGACGCCGACAGTGAAGTCCATCTCCATCGGGTGGCGCTTGGGATGGAAGAGAAGGGATTCTGCACGTGTAAGCTTCATCTTCACGGGACGCTTCAGAAGGTATGCTGCAAGCGCCGAGAGGTGCTGGACGGTTACGTCCTCCTTGCCTCCGAAGCCGCCTCCGACAAGGCAGTTCTCCACCTCTACCTTCTCGTACGGAAGTCCGAGGAAAGGTGCCGTCTCGTGAAGAGTGTCATAGACGCCCTGGTCTGTGGAGTATATCTTCACTCCGTCATCCTTCGGAACGGAGAGTGCACACTCGGGCTCGAGAAATGCATGTTCCGTGTAGGGGGTGGAGAAATGCGAGGAGTAGACGTGGGCAGAATGCGCAATCGCCTCCTCGGCGTTTCCTCTTGAAACGTGTTTTTCCACCGCGAGGTTGTTCGGAGAGTCTTCATGAACAAGCGGAGCTCCTTCTGCCATTGCGGCAGCGGGGCTGTCGACGAACGGCAGGACCTCGTATTCCACCTTTACGAATTTCTTTGCCTTCTCGATATCTTCGACTGTCTCTCCGACAATGAGAGCAACGGGGTCCCCCAGGAAACGGGTGATTTCCCCGACATCGACTATCGCGTTCCAGTCCTTCTTCAGGTGTCCCACGACCTTGTTTCCGGGAACATCCTTTGCGGTGAATATTCTTACGATGCCCGGCTGCTTTTCCGCTTCGGATATATCGAGCGAGAGGATGCGGGCACGGGGGTACCTGCTGCGGACGCAGGATGCGTGAAGCATACCCTCGACATAGAGGTCGTCCGGGTATTTTCCCGTTCCCGTGACCTTCTCCCTGACGTCGACTCTGTGGACTCTCTCACCGATTCTCCATTTCACGTCGCCGGGCTTTATCGTATTCTCGCCTCTTCTGATTTCAGCTGCAATCTCGATGGCCTTCACGATTTTGACGTATCCCGTGCAGCGGCAGATATTATTCCTTATTGCGTGTCTTATTTCGGCTTCCGAGGGGTTGGTGTTTTTATCGAGAAGGGCCTTTGCGCACATGACCATGCCGGGAATGCAGAAGCCGCACTGCACGGCACCCGCTTCGCCGAAGGCGTAGGTATAGAGGTCCTTTTCCTCATCGCTCAGGCCTTCAACTGTAAGAATCGTCTTTCCGTCGACACTTCCCGTTGTGTGCGTACATGCCTTTGCCGTTTCGCCGTCGATGATGACGGTGCAGGTTCCGCACGCACCTTCGCTGCATCCGTCCTTGACGGACGTGAGGTGCAGATCATCCCTGAGATATCTCAGGAGACTCTTGTTCTTTTCGACAACAACTGATTTTCCATTAACTATGAACGAAGACATGATTTCTGTTCTCCTCTATAGGCACGAATGCGTAGAAAGGAGGCCCCTTAGCTTCTGTCTGGCTCTGGCAGCGGTCTGTGATACCAACCCGCCTATTATTCTCCGAGCCTTTCTCTCTTTTGTAAAGTAAAATTCTCAGCTCAGAGAGATGACGAGCTCCTTCCTGGTTGTTTCGAGATGATGATAGACAACACCCGCAGCATCGAGCATCCTCCTCGAGGCACGGGAGGCATCACTGTCCCTGTATTTGTCGGACAGGTAGTAAATCTCCTTTATGCCGCACTGAATGACGGCCTTCGCACATTCGTTGCAGGGAAAGAGCGCGACGTAGAGCGTGGCGCCCCTGAGACGCGAGGGGTCGCAGGAGTTGAGGATTGCGTTGAGCTCTGCGTGACAGACGTAGGGGTACTTCGTCTGAGACCAGTCTCCCGTACGTGCCCACGGCAGTTCGTCGTCGCTGCAGCCCGACGGGAAGCCGTTGTAGCCTACTCCTATGATCTTCCTGTCGGAAGATACGATGCAGGCACCGACCTGCGTGTTCGGGTCCTTGCTCCGCATTGACGAAAGCACCGCCACTCCCATGAAGTATTCATGCCAGCTTATGTAATCCTGTCTCTTGTCGCTCATAGATGACTCCTTACTCAATTATACAGAGAGAAAAACGAAAGGGAAGAGAAAAGATTGAAAGGAAGATGGACAGCCGGAAAAGGTTACAGAAATGGCTCTGAAAACATTGGGAAAGTGGAAATGTGATGTCTATACTGCCCACAGGGGAGGAGAAGAACGATGATCCGGCGGAGTATTACGGAAGATATCGAAAGTTCTTCCGAGCTCGGGAAAGCGGACAAGCGCTTCTTCATTTCCTCTCCCGGGGAGAAGATGAAATTCCGAAGGTGCGGGAAGAGCTTCAGGTGGCTTGAAGACTCCGGCCTGACGATTGCGGTACATCATGCAGAACTCAGTCCATATCTGAGGGAAAGGCAGAGGGGACTCTTCGGAATCTATCCGTTTGATGTCGGTTTTCTTTCCGCCTCGGGATCTTCTGATTCATTCGGAGAGCTCACGGAGAATGCAGTTGCTGAGGAACTTGTGTCTCACGGAATCAGACCGTTCTGCTATTGTGACAGGAAGAACGGGGAACTCGACTTCGTCATTGCTCCTGATGATTCAATTCTCCCCGTTGTCGTCAGAGCCGGTAAGAACTACCACCGTCACTGTGCACTGAAGAAGGTTATGTCGAATGAGGAATACGGAGTAAGGGAGGCTGTAGTTTTCTCTGACGACAACGTGAAGGTGAATATCGTGTGTCTCCCCGTGTATATGTCTGCATTCATAAGAAACAGGGAGATGGGCTCTTTCATCTATAGGGTTGATCTCTCCGGACTGACCCGAGTACTTTCCGGGTATCCCGGTACATCTTCGTACACCATAAGTAATCCCTCCGTCGCCGGAGGGATTATCGTCTGCCTTATGCTGCGATCACACAACAACCTGGAAGCCGCCAAGGAGGGGAGAGATAGTCTCCATCATGCTCGGAACGACTGCGAGGAGAACACCTGCTGCGACTGCAGAGCCGATGACGCCGGAGACGTTCGGGCCCATTGCATGCATGAGGAGGAAGTTCTGTGTATCTGCTTCCTGACCGACCTTGGATGCGACACGCGCAGCCATAGGAACGGCGGAGACACCTGCTGCTCCGATGAGCGGGTTGATCGGGTGCTTCGGATCGAGCTTGTTCATGAGCTTGCCGAGAAGGACACCGCCTGCCGTACCGAAGGAGAATGCAACTGCTCCGAGGAGGAGGATACCGAGTGTCTCGAGGTTGAGGAATCTGTCTGCAGCCATCTTGCTTCCGACCGAGAGGCCGAGGAAGATTGTGACCGTGTTCATGAGAGCGTTGCTCATCGTGTCTGCGAGACGACCGAGAACACCGCATTCCTTTGCGAGGTTACCGAACATGAGTGCACCCATGAGAGATACGGCTGAAGGAAGGAGAATACCGCAGAGTGTGATGACGAGGATCGGGAAGATGATCTTCTCCGTCTTCGAGACCGGTCTCAGCTGCTGCATTCTGATCTTTCTCTCTTCAACTGTCGTAAGAGCCTTCATGATAGGCGGCTGGATGACGGGGACGAGAGCCATGTAGGAGTATGCCGCGACTGCAATCGAGCCGATGTAGCTCGGAGCGAGACGCGATGTCACGTAGATGGCCGTAGGTCCGTCTGCACCGCCGATGATACCGATGGAGGAAGCGACGTTGAGTGTGAAGTTGATTCCCGGGATGTATGCAAGGAGAACAGCTCCGATGAGTGCCATGAAGATACCCAGCTGTGCTGCTGCTCCGAGGAGCAGGGTCTTCGGGTTCGCGATGAGCGGTCCGAAATCCGTCATTGCACCGACACCCATGAAGATGAGTACCGGGAAGAGGCCCGATTCGATACCTGCATCATAGAGAATCTTGATGAAGCCCGTAGCAGCGAATGTGCTGTTGGGGTCTGTTCCCGCGATGTATGCAAGAGGGATGTTCGAGAGGATACAGCCCATTCCGATCGGTACGAGGAGAAGGGGTTCGAATCCCTTCTTGATTGCAAGATAGAGAAGCAGGAAGCCGACGAGGATCATGATTGCCATGCCCCATCCCTTCTCCTCCGTTAAGAAGCCGTAGATACCCGTGGAGTACCACAGCTGGACAAATCCGTTGAGAATATCTGACATACGTTATTCCTTATGCGATGACCATGATGAGGTCGCCTGCCTGGAGCTGGTCGCCCTGGTTCACGGAAATGGATGCGACTGTGCCTGCAACGGGAGAATAGATTTCGTTTTCCATCTTCATTGCTTCCATGACACAGAGAACCTGGTCCTTGGTGACTGTATCGCCGACCTTGACTTCGAACCTCAGAAGAAGTCCGGGCATCGGAGCGGAGACCTCAGCGCCTTCTGCCGCTGCTAAGGGAGCTGCTGCTTCAGCCTTCGGTGCTTCTGCTGCTGCGGGAGCTGCCTCTTCAACGACTTCCTCGACGACTTCCTCGACTTCCTCAGCGCTGCCGCCGATAGTCATGAGAAGGTCGCCTGCCTGGAGCTGGTCGCCCTGGGATGCGGAAATCGAAGATACGACACCGTCGCACGGAGCGTAGATCTCGTTCTCCATCTTCATGGCTTCCATGACGCAGAGAACCTGGTCCTTCTTGACCGAGTCACCGACCTTTACTTCGAATCTGAGAGCGAGACCCGGCATCGGAGCGCATACTTCCGTGCTTCCCGTTGTCTTCACAACCTTCTTCACTGTCGTTGCTGCCTTTGCTGCGGGTGCTGCTGCAACCGTCTTGATTCCGTCGACGATATTGAGAGGATATTCCTTACCGTTGACAACTGCCTTGTCGCCCGAGAGCTTCACGCCGTAAGCCTTGCCGCCGACTGTGACTGTGTATTCGCCGCTCGTGTTCTTCGCGGGAGCT
Source organism: Sphaerochaetaceae bacterium (assembly GCA_963643635.1). Lineage (GTDB taxonomy): Bacteria > Spirochaetota > Spirochaetia > Sphaerochaetales > Sphaerochaetaceae > Ornithospirochaeta. The sequence goes on from CAVILL010000102.1 coordinate 6,513, forward strand.
GCAGCTGCTGCCTTCGGAGCCTCTGCCGCCATCTGGCTCTTGAGTCTGACGCCGTTGACCTTTGCCTTACCCGTGAGATAGAGGATTCCCTTCTCCTTGCATGCACCTGCAATGAAGATGTTCTCGTCTGTAAGAGGGAGACCTTCCTTCTCGAGCATTGCCTTTGCTGCTGCGACGCCCTTCTTGGGATCTCTGTCGTTGATGTCGACGACCTTCTCGGTTGTGGGCTCGAGGTGGAGCTGCTCGGAAGCAAGCTTCACGACTTCGGGGTCCGGAGCAACGGGAGTCTTTCCGAAGTAGCCGAGAACCATCTTTCCGTAGCCTTCAGCGAACTTCTTCCAGGGCCCGAACATGACGTTGTTGAATGCCTGCTGGAAATAGAACT
>CAVILL010000103.1:0-5045 GCA_963643635.1 Sphaerochaetaceae bacterium
AGTCGCTGTTGTTCTGCAGCTGAGGGCAATGAAAATGCTCCCCTCTGGGAGCTTTAGCGGAAGGAGAGGGATTCGAACCCCCGGTGAGTTGCCCCACGGCTGCTTTCAAGGCAGCTACCATCGACCTCTCGGACATCCTTCCGAATCTATGTGGAATTTTAGGTAATAGGAAGGACTGTGTCAAGCTGGATTCTGCCCTGGCCTCTGTCCTCGATCTCAGCCCTGAAGGAGGCGGTGCTGTCCTTCGGAATGCTTCCTTTTATTGTTATTCCGACTCCGAAGTCCTCGGTTATGCCGGTACATGAGTATCTGTCAATTATGGCTCTGACCGGTGTGTAGAGGTCGTACTGGAGGGTGATGGAAAATGATGCGTAGTCGACGAGTTCTTCGGTCCCGGCGATTTTCAGAACCTCCTTCACGCTGTCACCGTAGGCCTTCACGAGGCCTCCGGTTCCGAGGAGGGTTCCTCCGAAGTACCTTACTATGCATACGCATATGTTCGTTATTCCGCTTCCCTTGAGGACTTCGAGGGCGGGGCGGCCTGCCGTGTTCTTGGGCTCGCGGTCGTCTGAGGAGGAGTACATCGTACCGGCCTTTCCGACGACGGCTGCGTGCACCACGTGTGTCGCGTCGGGGTACTTCCTTCTCGTCTCCGCTACCTTCTCCCTTGCTTCCTCGAGGGAGGTGACGGGATATGCTATCGAAATGAAGCGCGACCTCTTCACGACGATCTCGGCTTCGGCTTCGCTTCTGAGTCTCTTCACCGTCTTCCTCCCTTCCAGTCGTGGCCGAATATGTTGTCGCTTCCGTTTTCCGCCGTTACGGCGTCTGCGAGGGCGGTGAGTTCTTCCACTTCGTCAGGGGTGAGAGTGACGGGGGGAATATCGAGCTGGGCGGGGGAGGAGACACCGCGTATTACGGCATAGGGCTGCTCTGCCTTTACCCAGGAATATGCCGTTGCTGCCGCGGTTGTACCGTGCCTCTCTGCAGTTTCTTCGAGTGCTCTCAGAAGCTCACGGAGAGCGGGCGCTGCCGTGAACGGGAGGGAATTGAGCTTATCGCTGTTTTTTGTTCCTCCGAGGATTCCGAATCCCAGCGGGGCGTAACAAAGGGTTTTCAGTCCCAGCGTCTTCTCCTCTTTCCAGTCCCTGTTCCATACGAGGGAGAGCGGCCTTTCGTGGTATGTTATGTCGTAGTCCTTCCGTATCTTCAAGAGGAGCTCCGGGGGAAAGTTGCTGACGCCGATCTCTCCTGCCTTTCCCTTTTCCTTCAGGGTTTCGAGTGTATCCAGAGCTTTGTGGAGGCTTACGTCGTCTGACGGCCAGTGGATGAGGAGGACGTCGACAGAGTCGGTGCCGAGACGCCTGAGGATGGTATCTGCCTTCTTCTCGAGCGTCGGTACGGGCATGATCTTCTCGATTATCCGCCACTCCTCACGCTCTGCTTCGAGCTCCGTAAGGGCGGAGCGGAGAATCGTGTCGGCGTCGAGGTAGCTGTACGCCGAGTCGAAGACTCTTATGCCTCTTTTCCAGGCTGCCTTTATTATTCTCTTTGCGTCGACTGCGGAGAGACGGCTGTGGAAGCGGTCTTCACCCGCGTTCCAGAGCCCGAGGACTTCAGTCATCGCTCTCCCCGTCAGTTTCATTATCTTCGATTACGTCTATTCTGCTGTCTATGAGCTTCCTGTCGTCGAAGATGAAGTAGCCGTTGAACTTCCTGCCTTCGATGAGGAGCGGGAACCAGAGTACGTCGTCCTCCCACATGTTCGAGTAGTCGAGATCCTCTATCCTGCACCAGAAGGGTCTTGTCTCATCGCATTCATCGATGAGAGTACCGGAGAAGGTATGCGTCGTGAAGACGTATCCGAGCATTCTTATTCCGTCCTTGAACTGGAAGTAGAGCGTTCCTCTTTCCTCGAGATTCCCGACGTCGAGTCCCGTCTCCTCCCTTGTCTCCCTTACTGCGGCCTCCGTCTTCGTCTCCTCGAGCTCTATATGGCCGCCCGGGCCGTTGTAGTAGCCGGATCCCATTCCTCTCTTCTTCTCGATGAGGAGGATGTTTCCCTTCTCGTCGAAGACGTATGTGAGGACACACCTCTCCGTGGGCTCCCAGTCGTCCCAGGGGATATCATCAACATGGTCGGCTTTGAGGAAGAGCTCGTTGAGCCTGTCCTCGTTGTAGGTCGGGCTTTTCTTCTTCTCCTCTTCCTCCTTTCTCTTCTTCTCCTCGGGATGCTCGAGGTAGTAGCAGTCGTCGCAGAGGTTGCTGTCGCGGCCGAAGGTCGCGTCCCAGCTCATCTTCCTGCCGCATCTGACGCACTTTCTCTTCCAGGGCCATACCTTCTTTCTCAGGAGTACGAGCGATAGAACGAAGAGTCCCACTGCAACCCATTCCAGCCACGAGGGAAGTGCTTCAACCATGTCTATCACTACAAGGAGGAAGTAGAAGATGAGGAAGAGCAGGGCGATGAGCACGAGAGAGAATCTCTTCCTCTGCGCATCCCTGTACTTCCTCATCGATATATTGAGGACGATGACCGTAATCATCACGAAATCCATCATCTGTGTGACAACTGATAAAACCATGCTCCGATTCTAGCCCATCGGGGATGGACCTTCAACTTGCATTCATGTTTTGTCCGTGTTTTTGTCGTCTCCGGATGGAAAGGCTTAGCTCTGAGTTCAAACTGGGACAGTGCTGCTCTTCTCTCTTTCTTTCTTATCCGGATTACCGTAGATGAGGCTGGTGTGGCTGTTTGTATGGCGGAATATATTCCTTACAATATATTTCCGGGAGAAAATATATTCTGCAGGATATATTTTCACTCTATCACAGGCCGGATTCCGGAACAGGAGATGGGAAGGCAGCGTCGTTTCCCGCCTTCGGACTGCTTTAAGATGGTACGATGTCGGTACAGCAAATTGACGATTTTGCAATAATAGTACGATAACGGACAAAAATTTGCCAAACGGGGGGGAAAATAATCCGCCGAATGGGGGATTTTTTTGCAGAGGCTCAGGGACAAGGACGGACAGGAGTGTGATGCCGTCATACATCTCAGAAACGTCAGATATGTTCCTGTTGAAATCAAACCCGGAGGCGACAGTCTTATCGGGGAAGGTGCGGAGAGCCTGAAGAAGCTGGCAGCCGGGATTGATACCGACAGGATGAAGGCTTCGTCATTTCTGATGGTGCTGACGGGCATCGGAGATTATGCCTGCCGTCGCAGTGACGGGGTGTTTGTCGTTCCTGCAGGCTGTCTGAAGGATTAGTACACACAAATGCTGCTACATAGAACAGATTTTTACAGGGATTTATGGAAAACGGGTGTAAAAACGTCTGATTTGTCTTGGAAAACGGGTGGAAATATGTCAAAAAAGTGTTGGAAAACGGGTTAGAAAATTCTGTTTTTCTTTATGAGGTAAGTAAATGCTTTGGAGAAAAGCTGAAAGCGAGATAAATTCGTGGCTTCAGAGGAGCGGAAAGGCACTTCTGGTAACCGGTGTGCGGCAAGACGTTTCTGATAGAAAGCTGCCTTGAAAAATCCGGGTTCGACCATGTCTCATTCAATCTTCTGAAAAGGCCGGAAGTTATTGATGCTCTCAACAGCTGCCTCGACAGAAACATAGACAACTTCGTTTCCAGAATATCACTTCTGGCGGGAAGAAGACTTGAGAAGGGTAAGACAATCATATTCCTGGACGAAATCCAGGCGTGCAGCGAGATTCTCACAGCCGTCAAGTTTCTCGTCGAGGACGGATCGTACAGATACATACTCTCCGGTTCCCTTCTCGGTGTCGAACTCTCCGGAGTTAAATCCGCACCCGTCGGGTATCTTCAGACTCTGAGGATGTATCCGATGAACTATCTTGAGTTTCTGAAGGCGCTCAACGTCCAGGACAACCTGATTGACAGTCTCAGAAAATGCTTCGAGGAGAGAAGGACTGTGGACGAGCTTGTCCACAACAAACTCATGGAGATGTTCTACCTCTATCTCGTGGTCGGCGGGATGCCGGAAGCTGTACAGAAGTTTGTGGAAACCGGTGATTTCATGGAGGTCGGCGTTATTCATGATTCAATCATTGAACAGTACAAGGTTGATTTCACGAAGTATGAAAAGAAGGATAAGCTGAAGCTCACAGGCGCCTGCAATCTGATTCCGAGCGAACTGAATTCCAGGAACAAACGTTTCATCTTCACTGATCTCGACAGAAATCTGAGATTCAACGAATACGAGGATTCGTTCCTCTGGTTTTCGAATTCAGGTGTTGCCATTCCGGTCTACAATACGACAGAGCCCGTCGTCCCCCTTGCCATAAACAGGAAGAGCAATCTTTTCAAGCTCTTTCTCTCCGACGTGGGGCTGCTCTCCACTCTGTACGGCAATACTGTGCGACTGAAACTTCTTGACAGGGGAGAGGACATAAACTGCGGCGCCGTATTCGAGAACGCTGTCAGTCAGGAACTGCTGGCGAAGGGCTTCAGACTCTTCTACTACAACAGCAAGAAACTCGGCGAGATAGATTTCGTGATTGAATGTGGAGGCAGTGTGCTTCCCATTGAGGTCAAGAGCGGGAAGGATTATACGGTTCACTCCGCCCTGGACAATGTTCTGTCCGACAGGAATTTCAATATCCCGTCTGCGTATGTGTTATCGAAAGGCAATGTCCGTGTGGACGGAAAAACAGTCTATCTTCCCGTATATATGACTTCGTTCATCGAAGAAACTGCTTCTCCCGGGAAGGTTTCTGTTCCCGATCTGTCCGGCCTTACTCCGCGAAACAACTGACCTCAATAGAACGTCCTGGCAATATGACGGCAGAGCTGCCCTCTGCGTGAGGGCGTTCGTCTGTCTCCCGGATGAACGCAGACGGGGATGTTCTGAAGATTTGTGCGCTCTTCTCTGCCGTCTTCCTGCTTGTCGTCCGCGTCCCGTGCTCTATCCCCGGTACTGCCTGCCTTGCCGTTCCTTTTTTCTCTGCAGGCTGAATCTGTGATGTACGGGACAGAAGCCGTAGCAGTCATGAAGGGAGGAGGGCCTCTGT
>CAVILL010000103.1:5368-6883 GCA_963643635.1 Sphaerochaetaceae bacterium
AACCGAAAGCAAACGGTCCAAATAACCGAAAGCAAACGGTCCAAATAACCGAAAAATCTTGATTTATTCGTTATAAGTATTTAAATTATATTTAAGGAACAGGTAAGAGATATGGAATATAAAAAAAGACTTATCGACGAAATGATAAAAGATACGCTCTCTTTTCGTGGGGCTGTTCTCATTGAAGGCCCGAAATGGTCCGGAAAAACGACCTCTGCCAAGCAGATTTCAATGAGCAGTATTTCAATGTCTGATGACGATGCTCAGGAAAGCTATCTCAATGGAAATTTCGGTGCGATACTTGATGGTGCTGCTCCTCGTCTGATTGATGAATGGCAGCTTGCTCCCGGGTTGTGGGATAAAGTCAGAGATGAAGTAGATAAGCGAAGTCTTTTTGGTCAGTTCATCCTGACGGGTTCTTCTGTTTCTGCAGACCGTGACAAAATCAAACACACCGGTACAGGAAGAATCTCACGTCTGCTTATGAGAACGATGAGTCTCTACGAGTCTGAAGATTCCTCCGGAGAAGTAAGTCTGGGTGCTTTGTTTGATGGACAGAATGAAATATCAGGTACAAACCGGATTGATATAGACAGGCTTTCCTTTCTGTGCTGTCGCGGTGGATGGCCGGGAGCATTGGCGATGACTGAGAGACAGGCCCTGAAAAGTGCTGAGGATCTGTATACGGCAACAATCAACAGTGATATCGTTCGAGAAGGGAAGATTGCGAGGAATGCCGAAAAAGTCGGCAACTTCATGAGATCGTATGCCAGAAATCAGGGGACTCAGGCTTCGAATGATGTTCTTGCCTCTGATGTAGTTTCCGGAAAACCGATAGATTCCGATACTGCTGCATCATATACTACCGCACTGGAGAACATCTTCATTGTAGAAAACATGCCTGCATGGAATCCGAATCTCAGAAGCAGAACAGCAGTCAGGACTTCTCCTACACGATATTTCTCCGATCCGTCGATTGCAGTGCAGGCCCTTGGTGCGGGGCCGCAGGCTCTTCTGAAGGATACGAGAACTCTGGGGTTCATCTTTGAAACGATGTGCATAAGAGATCTCAGAGTCTATGCTGCTTCCATCGACGGCAGGGTATACCATTACCGTGACAAGACGGATCTCGAGTGTGATGCCGTTGTCGTTCTCAGAGACGGAAGGTACGGTCTTGTGGAGATTAAGCTCGGAGGAGGCAGCCGGGTGGAGGAGGGAGCGGAGAACCTGAAGAAGCTGAGAGACCGTCTCGATACCCGGATAATGAACGAACCTTCGTTTCTCATGGTTCTTACGGGAATCCCGAAATACGCATACCGACGTCTTGACGGTGTCTTCGTTGTGCCGCTCGGATGTCTCAGAAACTGAAGATGCCGGCGGGACTGACAAAAAGAGACAGTTGTTCAAAAAGAGGACAGAAAAATCGGAAAAAGCTGCAAATATCGGTGATTATTTATGGAAAAAACAACAATTCCATGTATTATAATAATTAAGAGGTTGTGATGCTGGAACGTG
>CAVILL010000104.1:0-6693 GCA_963643635.1 Sphaerochaetaceae bacterium
GATGCGGTTATATCCCGTTTCCACCACATCTTTCACCCATTGCGGTTATTCTTAACGAGAGGATAATACGGAAATGATCAGTCTGCTGCTGACATGCGGCCTGCAGTCAACAGGATAGAGAGCCCGGCATTCTCTCTCTGTCACCTTTCCGGTTCCGTTTTGCGGCACCGACTTTCCATAGAGATATCTCTTCTTCCGCTTCATATAAAACCCTGCCGGGAGGCAGGGCTTATCAGGCTGGTCAATTGTCTTTGTCTTCGATGTATTCCTGTCTGTCGAGCCACTCGGCGGTAGCCTTCTCGCGGTTCTTGTTCTCCATGAAGGAATCGTAACCGAAGGGCTTGGGCGAGGACTTCTTCTTTCCGTCCCTGCCTCTTCTGTCGTCACGTGAGAAGTTCCTGTCGTCGTCGAAGCGCCTGTCGCGTGAAGAGGAGAACGAGGAGCGCTTGTAGCTCGAGCGTCTTCCGTCGCTTTCGCGGCGCGAGAAGGATGAGTATTCACCCTTCTTCGAGTAGTCGCGTCTCTCGCTGTCGTATGACCTGTCTCTTCTGTATTCCCTTCCGCTGCCGGAGCGTGAGAAGTCTCTCTCTCCGCCGCGGTCGCTCTTTCTGTAGTCGGAATATCTTGAGGAGGAGTCCCTGTCACCGTCTCTGCGGTAATCCCGGCGCTCGTCATATCTTGAGGAGTCGCGGCGCTCCCTGTCTCCGTAGCGTCTTTCACCGCCGAAGGAATCTCTGTCGCCGCTGCGGTAGTCTCTTCTCTCATCGGAACGTCTTCCGTCATACCTCGAAGAACGGTAGTCCCTGTCCCTTCTGTCGTCTCTGCGACCGTATGAGTCTCTGTCTCTCCTGTCGTCCCTGCGGTCGGAATACCTGTCGTTCTTTCTGTCAGAGTACCTGTCGCCTCTGCGGTCGGAATACCTGTCGTTCTTTCTGTCGGAGTATCTGTCATCCCTCTTGTCGGAATACCTGTCGTCACGCCTCTCGCTGTAACGGCTTTCCTTCTTCTCTCCGTCCCTCTCCCTGGGAGCGAAATCCTTTCTGTCATCCTCGTCGAAGGAGAATGCCTTTGCCGCCTTTCGCTCTCTCTTCGCTTCCGTCTTTCCGTTCTTCTCTGTGTCACTCACTGTGGTTTCTTTCTTTTCGTCTTCGATTTCAACACTGAATCTTTCCAGTTCGTCGCTCATTTTTCTTTCTTTCCTTTCACGTTTTCTTTCACTGTTCCGCCTGAGCACCCATACTCTGCAGCTCCTGCGGCTGTGGGAGAAGTTGAGTGCGAACACGTTCTTTGTTATTTCCTCGGCTTCATACATTGCCGATACTTTCTCTCTGTCGAGTCTGAATCCCGAGAGATTCTCGCTGAAGATGACGACTCCGCCTTCGGAGAGGATGGACCAGATCAGAGTGAGGAACTCCACATGGTCCTTCTGGACATCGAAGTCCTCTGTCCTGTGGGAATTCGAGAATGCCGGGGGATCGAGAATCACGAGGTCGTAGACCCTCTTCTCTTCAACCGCTTTCTTAAGGAACGTCCTTGCGTCCTCCGTCACGACGGAGTACTTCTTCTCATCCAGAAATCCGTTGTTCCTGAGATTTCTCACCGCCCACTGGGAGTAGACGTTGGACATATCGACGCTCTCGACGCTCTCGGCACCGCCGTCTGCAGCGTAGACGGAGAATGAGGACGTATAGGAGAAGAGATTGAGAACCCTCTCGTTGAGGCTCATATCCCTCACCATCTTCCTCGTCTCCTCCTGGTCAAGGAAGAGTCCCGTGTCCGCGTACTTTCTGAGTTCGCACTCGAACAGGAGTCCGTTCTCCCTTACGCTCACGGGGCAGCTTTCGTCTGTCTTCTCGTGCTGCTCGCCGTTCTCCCTCTTCCTTCTCCGGACATATACGACCTTGCTTTTCTCTACATAGAGATACCTCGATACTATATCCCTTATCTCCCCGGCATCCTCGTCTCCGAAGAGGTCGTCAGAGTAGTCGACGACGCGTGCGTAGTCGGCATAGAGGTCCACCGTGACCGGCAGCTCCTCGAGGTTCCTGTCGTATACACGGGCGGTATCTGAATCGGTTGATTTCATCCATCTTCTGGCGTCAAGGCCCGAGGCTTTGAGGATTTTTCCGAAATCCTTTCTTAAATAGTCATCCACGCACAGGATATTACAGAATTTCAGAAAAAATAGATAGCCGTATGAATCGGGGATTTGGTATTATTGAGTCATGACGTACGATGACGACACAATTGCATTTCTCGAGGAGAGGGAGAGGAAAATCGGGGGAAAGCTCATTTACCGCACCTTTTCGACATGGTTTGCCGAAATCGGAGGAGAGAGACGGGAATGGGGAGTCTTCATGTACTCCGACGGAAGGACACTCGCCTTCGAGGACTTCTTCCACAAAACGAAGATTCTCGGCTACGACATAAGCTCGAAGAGCGAGAAGGAAAGGGAGAAGAACTGGGTGAAGATGGAAGTCTTCATTCCGCTCTCCGACATAGACGAATGCACATACGTATCCCGCCCGAGTGCCGAAAAATCCTTAAAAACCATAAAAGATGTCAGTAAAGAGTCGACACTCTTCAATAAGATATTCACAAAGAACTGCACGAGACTGAAGGTCGGGGAGAGAGTCTTCTTCTTCGAACTTCCGTCCTTCAGGGAATTCAGAGATTTGATTGAACAACATAAGGAGATTAGATAATGAGCGTATTCAAGGCTTATGACATCCGCGGAGTCTGGAAGAAGGACTTCGACGAGACAACAGTCTACAAGGTGGGATTCTTCCTCCCCTCTCTTCTCAACACCGACCACGTAGTCGTCGGAAGAGACGTCAGACTCAGCTCACCCGTAATCCACGACTGTCTCGTGAAGGGTATCCTCGACAGCGGCAGCGACGTATGGGATCTCGGACTGAGCTCCACACCGATGGTCTATTTTGCAACGAACTTCCTCAAGGCGGACGCATCCGTCCAGATCACGGCTTCCCACAACCCGCCGGAATACAACGGCCTCAAGATCAGCCGCACCGGTGCACTCCCCGTCGGCGGAGAGACAGGTCTCAAGGATCTCGAGAAGATGGTCAACGAGAAGGAAGTCGTACCTGCAGAGAAGAAGGGAGAAGTAAAGGACTACTCATACGTCAGAGACGAGTACGTCAAGTTCTTCGCCCCCTACGCAGAGGGTCTGGAAAATCTCAATCTCACGATTGACTGTTCGAACGGTATGTCGGCACTCATCATCAAGGACGTTCTGAAGAACAACAGGAACATCCACTACATCTATGACACACTCGACGGTTCCTTCCCGAACCACGAGCCCAACCCCCTCGAGGAGAAGAACTGCAGAGACCTCGAGAAGCAGGTTGTCATCGACAGGTCCGACTGCGGCGTCATCTACGACGGAGACGCAGACAGAGTCCTCTTCGTCGACGAGAAGGGACAGTGGATCCAGCCGGACTACGTCACGGCAGTCCTCGGCTACTACTACAAGTCCAGAGGAATGCTCGGAGCATCCCTTGTCGACGTCAGAACAAGCAAGAGCACGACTGACTATCTCGAGAGAGAAGGCTGGAAGAACACGATCTGGAAGGTCGGCCACGCATTTGCAAAGCTCAAGATAAGGGAGATAAACGGCGTCTTCGGCGGAGAGCTCGCAGGTCACTACTACTTCCGCGAATTCGGAAACTGCGACAGCGGCGTCCTCGCATCTCTCCTGGTACTCAACGTCGTGAAGGAACTCAAGGACAAGGGTCAGACACTCTCCTCCTTCCTCTCCTCCATCATCGCCTATGCTAATTCCAGCGAAACGAACTTCCGCCTCGAGAACAAGGACGGTGCAATCAAGGCACTCTATGAAAAGTATGCTCCGTATGCTGAGAAGGTCATGGATTTCGACGGCTACAGGATCGAGTATGCCGACTGGTGGTTCAGTGTCCGCAAGTCCAACACGGAGCCCTTCCTCCGCATCGTCTGCGAAGCAAAGACAGATGACATGCTCTCTGAGAAGATGAAGGAAATCAGCGACATCATCCACTCCTTCAACTGAGAAAAGGTCCATACTACTACGAATCCTCACAGTTCCGGCTGTGGGGATTTTTTCTTCGTCGGATTTTCCACTCAGTGAAAAAGGGAACATCCCACACTTACACAAGTCTAATCGTTCCGTATAAACAAATTACATGACATAAAAAAGAAAGATTCAAATTTTCCACGCAATGAGTGGAAAATCTAACAGTTGTTTTATTTTGATTATTTTCATCATAATTGTTGAATTTCATCTTCAGACAGACTGGCTCAGAATGAAATATCCACAGCCTCAGACAGAGACTGCGGAAAGACTTCTTTTCCGTCTCTTTGCCGCCCGTTCATCCTTCCCGGGTGCACTCAATCCGTCCTCAAACAGCACAAGAATGAAGTTTTAGCAGAAACCAGTTAATTTTCTTCTCTAAAGTTGAGCAAAAGCACAACTTTTAAAAATATCTTTCGGAATATTGCAATTTTTCCGGATTTATTTATCATGTATGCCGTCAGAAGGTAACATTATGATCAATGATTATGAGTACATCATCCACAACAACGGTGATTTAAGTAAGAAAGACCAGACGAAGGCGAAGGAGATGTTCCCCGTCTCGATAGCGCGTGAAGCAAGAAAGTTCCACCGCCAGATTCCGGGATACAAGATGACCCCGCTTCTTGCAATGCCGAATCTCGCCCACATGCTCGGCGTCGGCGGTATCTACATCAAGAACGAGGCGGAGAGACTCGAGCTCAACTCCTTCAAGGTAATGGGCGGCTCGTTCGCGATCTACCGCTTCATGAAGAAGCTCCTCGGAATGGAAGACAGGGAACTCACATTCGAGTACCTCACAAGCAGAGAATGCCACGACAGAGTCGGTGACATCGTATTCTGTTCGGCAACCGACGGCAACCACGGAAGAGGACTTGCATGGGCAAGCAAGATGCTCGGCCACAAGTGCAAGATATACGTCCACAGCGAGACGACACAGGCGAGAATCGATGCAATAAAGAAGTACGGCGCAGAGGTCACGGTCGTCAGGGGCAACTATGACGATGCTGTAAGACAGGCTGCAGAGGATGCGGAGAAGAACGGCTGGTATGTCATCTCCGACACATCCTGGCCGGGATATACAGAGATCCCGACATGGATCATGCAGGGCTATACATCAATGCTCCTCGAGTGCCAGGAGCAGTTCGCGGGAATGGGAATCCAGAAGCCCACACACGTCATCGTACAGGCCGGAGTGGGAGCACTTGCTGCATCTGTCGTAGGCTTCTACACTGCACTCTTCCCCGAGGATCCTCCTCTCTTCATCGTCGTCGAACCCGACAGGGCTGCATGCGTCTACGAGTCAATCAAGGCCGGTGACGGTGTCTGCCACTCGGTAAAGGGCGACCTAGATACGATAATGGCGGGACTGGCATGCGGAGATCCCTCCCCGATTGCATTCGACGTTCTCAACAACAACGCCGACATCTTCATCAAGGTTCCCGACTACATCGCAGCACGCGGCATGAGAATCCTCTCCTGCCCGTTAAAGGGCGATCCCTTCGTCATCAGCGGAGAAAGCGGTGCAGTTCCCCTCGGAGCACTCTACTCTCTTCTTACTGAAAACGAGGACGACAGGCTCAGAGAGGCTCTGAAGATCAACGAGGACTCCTTAATCTTCATGGTCAACACCGAAGGCAACACCGACCCGATGCACTTCAGACAGATCATCTGGGACGGAAGAAATCCTGTTCCGAAAGAGTTCAAGACAAGAAAGTAAGATTTGCATGATGAAAGCCGCCTCCGGAAAAGAGGCGGTTTTTCAACACTTCATCATGCTGACATTCCAGATATAGAAAGGGCCCCGGATTACAGAGCCCTCATGAAGCGGTTATCAGATTCGACCTCGCGTCAGAATCTTCTGACAGGTCTGATGCTGACGCTGTTGTCCTCCTTGGAAACTGAGATGAAGCTGTTGCTGCTCATTCTGAGAACATAGCAGTCAACGCAGTTCTCCTCATTGCTTGTGAGATAATATGTCTTTGCCTCATCTCTCAGTTTAAGCTCGGTCTTGTGATTTCCCATTTCCTTGGCTTCCGCCTCAGACGGAATGAACCAGTCACTGTATCCGTTGATGGTAAGGTTGGAGACAAGCTGTGCTGCATATGTTCCGCGTGTGGTCTTTCTGTACTCGACACTTGTCTTTTCTCCCATTGTCGAGTAGAGCTTTGCGGTATTCTCCTTTCCCTGTCCGATTGCCTTACTTGCATCGCTGCCTGTTCCGACCATCTGGGTTGCATCAATACCCCTCTTTCCCTCCGGAACATTATAGCCGAAGCAGACTCTCTGGTTGGCAACACCCTCTATGTCTTCGTAGTCTGTCGGTGCAGCTTCAAGATACTTCCAGCCGTCAGTCTTGTAGTTCGGATTGATGTAGAAGATGATTCCGCCTGCGGGTCCCTTGTCTCCGATGTTGTAAGTTCTCTCCTGGAGGTCGAATGTATGCTCCGTCGTCGTGCCGATGACAGATGTATTCTCCCACGTTGATTCACTCAGAACGGCATATTCCGAATTGAGAGCTCTGAGTGTGTACTTGAGCTTTGTAGTTGCAACAACCTGGATTTCCTTCCCGTCAAGTTCGCCCTTGTCGATGATATAGCTTCTGAGTCCGTAGTCACCGTAGG
>CAVILL010000105.1:0-6358 GCA_963643635.1 Sphaerochaetaceae bacterium
GAGAATCTTTTCATTACAAAAGAATTATAAACCATTACCGGAAGCTTGTCATTGATAAAAAAACAGCCTTCATCCGTAAGGGACGAAAGCTGCTCGAATCCGATTTGACAGGAATTTTCACCCGTTGAAAACGAGCTTCTCCTCCCGTCGCCTGCCATCGAGGGAATACTGGATTGTGATTACCCCCTTCTCTGTTTTCACCTCCACGTCCGCAGCCTTTTCAAAGAGCGTTCTGAGACTCCGGTACTCCTCTCTCTGGTCCTCTGTGTAGTGAGACGGCATGTCGGATGTGAGGAACACATTTCCCAGGAGCGCGTCAACAGTAGAAAGAGTATGTTTCTGCTCTTCGGTGAGGGCGCAGTTTTCATCGCGGAGGAAGAAGACGTCGGGGTCGCTGCCGTAGGCACGGCCGTTGAGAGCGCGCCGCAGGAGTGTGTTGTTTACGGCCTGCCGGGTCGAGACCCTTTCGCGGTGAAAGAGGCGCATGAACCACTTGTCATCCCAGTCGAGCCCCACATCACAGCCTATGCGGCAGTAGTCCACAAGGCCGAAGGCCGGCATCACGGGAACTCCGCATCCGAGAATCTCTCTATCACCGCAAAGAGTGCGGAGAAGCTCCATTGCGCGGTACATTCTCCCGGACCGGCTTTCCTTTCTGCTGCCGAAGGGCGCAGCCCCGTAGAGAAAATCGAGCTTGACGAGATCGAAGCCCCATTCATTGAGAACGCGGTCGAATACCTTTCTCAGGTAATCCAGCACTTCCGGATTGTCTATATCGAGGGAATAGAAACCGCTCCAGTTGCAGCCGCAGCACCAGGGTTTTCCATCAACCTTCAGAAGCCAGTCCGGATGATTAAGACAGAGATCGGAGTCCTTCTCTGCGACGAATGGCGCCAGCCAGAGCCCCGCTCTGAAGCCCGAAGCATGGATATCGTCCACAATGCCCCTAAGCCCGTCCGGGAATTTCCTTCTGTCCGTTTCAAGCCAGTCGCCGACCTTAACTTCCCAGCCGTCGTCGATCTGAAAGAGATCACCCTGAGTAAAGAGACTGCGGCATCCCGCGAGGTCCTCGCGGATTGTATCTTCAGTTATATCCTGATAGCGGTTGTACCAGCTTGAGTAGCCTGCAATCTTCCTTTCCGTTCTCGGGCGGATGTTCATGGCGCGGAACCAGAGGTCGAACACATCCTCCTCTGTTCCCTCGGCAAAGAAGAGGTCGAAGAGAGGAAAGCTTCCGCCGCCGTGCTCCACGCCTTCAGCGTCGCGCTCCAAAGTCAGAAGACTCTTCCTGCTGTCATAGCGGAAGATGGTATAACCCGGTCTCTCGTCAAGCGAGGCAATGAGTCTGTATCTCTCTCCCCTGCGGAAATAGATGTAGGAGAATCCGTGACTCTGTCCCTTTCCGTGTCCGTACTTCACGAAATGATAATCACCATATCTGTCGAAGAAGTATCTTCCGAGAAGGAAGGATGGAATATGATCCGTTCCCCGGAGCTTTCCGTTTCTCTCCAGTTCCGGGCTGTACGTCCATGTCTGGTAACCGTTCATGAAGAGAACTTCGTCCTCCCCCATACTCCACGGCAGGTCGGCCCTTATGCTTTTAACCGTTCCGGAAGGAAGCCCGGGGGAGAGGTGCACTTCACCACCCTCGGTAAGGAGGAACTCCCCCGTCACAGCCCCTCCCGTCGTTTCCGCGTACCAGTGAAGATTCTCAGTCATCGGACGGATCCTTTTTTTGCAGCTCTGCACTGATTTCCGCGGCCTTCTCATCGCCCAGAATGAACTTCCGTCTGAAGAGCACAAGAGCCGAGACGAGCACGAACATCGGAAGAATCGTCATCATCAGTCTGAGGCCCAGGAGAGTGGATGCACTCTGCTCCGCTACCGGTCCGGTTTCTTCCGTATTACCCACGAGTCCTATGAGATCAAGTCCGATTCCGGTAAGGAATACCGCGACACCGGAGGCAGCCTTGACGACGAAGGTCTGCATGGAGAAGATGACGCTCTCCTCCCTCCTTCCGGTCTTGAGTTCGCCGTAGTCGACGCTGTTGGAGAGGAATAGAGTCGTCAGTACACTCAGCATACCGTTACATGCGAATACGACAACCCCCGGAATGCAGAGCAGCACGAGGCTGTGGGAGAACCCGATGAGGCAGAGCACGAGGAGCGTTCCATACCCGCCGAGAGCAAGGATGAGACTGAGGCGGAAGACCTGTGTGCTGCTGAGCTTTCTCCTCAGAATCGGATAAAGCACCATCATGCCGAGAATCTGTGCCGCACCTCCGACAGTCGAGAAGAGCGTATAGGTAGCCTTCCATCCCTCTCCGCCGTAGTCATACTTGAAGAAATAGATGATGAAGTTCGATGTCAGATACAAAGCCGAGTTGATGAGCACGATGCTGCCGACGACGACCATTGCCTGGTCGTTACGGAAGAGAGCGGAGAACATCTCCTTCACCGTTGCCGTCTTCATCTCGCCCCCTCTTGACTCGCGCATGGAAAGACAGCAGACGAGCTCGGTCACAACAAAGACAAGAGATACAATCAGCGCAACCCATCTGAATCCGGCACGCTCGCTCTCTCCTCCGAGGATACCCACAAGGAGCATGGTGAACATTGCAATAAGAGCCGAACCGACACCAGCGCAGGTACGGCCGACCATGGAGAGGTTCTCGCGGTCCTTCGGAGTCTCCGTCACTGCCGGAATCATTGACCAGTAGGGAATATCCATCATGGTGTATGTAACGCCCCAGAGGATGTAGACGATGCTGAAATAAACCATCATCGCAGCTCCGCTCATCACGGGAGCGGCAAAGAGCGCATAGAGTACCAGTGCATTGAGAATCGTTCCGGAAAGAATCCAGGGGCGGAAGCGTCCCCATCGTGTGCGTGTCTTCGCAACCACAACTCCCATGAACGGGTCGTTCAGTGCGTCGAAGAGGCGGGCAATCATCAGAATCAGTCCGACAAAGGAAGCGGACAGCCCCAGCACATCCTGGTAATAATACATCACATACGAACTGGACAGGGCATATACCATATCCTTGCCCACCGCACCGATTCCGAATGCGGCTTTCTGTTTAAATGTCAGTTCCATACAACATCCTCCTTTTCCATGTTGAATTCGATTGTTACAGATTCCGTCTGCAGAGTGGAAACGGTCAGTTCCGCCTTTCCCTTTCTGCCGGCGCTTCTGATATAGGTGCCCGTCATGCCGCCCTCACTCACCGCAGTCTCAGGTCCGACCAGAACAGCGTCCCCCTCCACGCTGAAGACAACGGGGAGTTGTGCGTAGGACGCAGTGTTTCCGTTCTCGTCGAGAATGCGTACCCGGACAGAGGCCATGTCATAGGTATCCTTTTCCACCAGCCTCGTGCGACTCACCTTCACTTCAAGATGAAGCTCTGTCCCCGGAGAGAGGGTGACGCTCCTCACTGTTTTTCCGTCCCTGAGAGCGTCGAAGCGCCAGACGGTGGCTTCGCCTCCCCAGTTGCCTACATACTTCCCGTAGAGTGCCACGCCGTCGGAGAAGGTCAGCCTGTAACGCATCATACACCAGAGAAGCTTGAGTTTGTAGCGCACAGGAAGGCCCGCAAGTCCGTACTTTCCGGCAGCCAGCAGGCAGTCCTTCAGAACAGAAGCTTTTCCGGGGGCGAAATGCTCCTGGGTTTCGAGGAGTTCTCCTATGGTGTCGTCCACGACGAACGGCGGATGCGGGAGAGAAGTCCACTGGCTCCTGTGGAGGTCGGTGACGAAGACGCCGTTCTTGTAGAGTTTCACCACCTCTGCGTTGCTGAATGCGTAGATATCACCGATCTGTCCCGCAGGACTGTCGCCGATGGCCATGGATGAGCTTATTTCAAGTACCGGGTAATCATCGCCCTGACTGGAGTACACAGCAGAGGCAAGCTTGGGGTTTCGGAACATATCCATCACACCGTGGTAGCAGATGCGGTCGCCGGAGCCGAAATCCTTATGCGTCTGGTAGTCGAACATGCACCAGCCGAAGCAGCCTGCATGTTCCCCGCTCTGGAGAGCGGCATTCTGAACACGGACGTGTCTGAGTGCATGTTCCTGCCTGTGAGGTCCGTCATCGAAGCTCTTCGTGGGGAACATGTGACCGTTGCACTCCGAAATGAGAAACGCCCTGTTCATGTCGGGAGTGACGTCCTTCTTCCTCTTCGCTCCGGGAGTCAGGCCGTTATGCGAGAAGTCGTTGTAGGCATAGACATCCTCTAAAAGGTGACTCTTCTCCAGGTACCGTACGCCCGAAGTTGCACGGCTGGGATCGAGCTCATGAGCAATCCTGTTGGTGCGGGTATAGAACCCGTCGTCGTCAACGCTTTCGTTTATCCTTACACCCCAGAGGATTATCGAAGGATGATTGCGGTTCTGAAGAATCATCTCCTCTAGCATCACACATGCCTCATCCTTCCACCTGTCGTCTCCTATGTGCTGCCACCCCGGAAATTCGGTGAACACCAGAAGTCCCCGTCTGTCGCACTCATCGAGGAAATACTGACTCTGCGGATAGTGGCTGGTACGTACCGCCGTACACTGTAACTCATCCTTCAGAATTCTCGCATCCTCCCTCTGGAGGCTTTCCGGAGCAGCATAGCCGATGTACGGATAGCTCTGATGGCGGTTGAGGCCTCTGAGAAACGTCTTCTTTCCGTTGAGGTAGAAGCCGTCCGCCCTGAAAGCGGCCGTACGGAAGCCGAAGGTCTCCGTTCTGCGGTCAACGGCCGCTCCGTCTTCATCCAGAAGTTCTGCCACGGCATGATAGAGAACCGGATTCTCCGTGTCCCACACAAGTGCATCCGGAACGTGAAGCTTTATCTCCCCCTTCTCCGCCGCTTCCGTCTTCTCTTCGGCTAAGATCATACCGTCTTCCGTTTCCACGAGAATACGGACTGAGGCAGTGTTCTCAAGGCGTTCCGCTTTCCACTGAACTGCGGCTGTCTTCAGATCCGGAGTATATACGAAGAGGTCCGTAAGTCGGCTCAGCGACGAAGCCTCGAGCCAGACTTCACGGTAGAGGCCGCCGTAGGTGAGGTAGTCGATGACGAATCCGAAGGGAGGGATAGAGGGATCCTCATGGCTGTCGAGCTGCAGGGTGAGAAGATTCTCCCCTTCTCTCTCCACGAGGTCGGTTATCTCGATTTCAAAGGAGGTGTAGCCGCCTTTGTGCTCTCCCGCCTTCTTTCCGTTGACCCACACCACCGCCTGATGCGCAGCTCCGTCGAAACGGAGGAAAAGCCGCGGAGCGTCCTTATATGACGGCACTGAAAAGCGTCTGCGGTAGCCGCAGAGCATCTCATAGTCTCCGGGCTTTGCATAATGCAGCGGCAGCTCCTTTGGGTTATGCGGAAGGCGTACCTCTTCTGCTTCCGCAACGGGAAGCCCCTTACCGAAATCTTCCGTCCAGCGGGGAGTGAATTCCCAGCCGTCGCAGAAACTGAATCTCATCATGGCACTGCTCCTCAAGACGAAAAGAATAAGTCATACTGATTGTCTTACTTCTGAAAAAAACAGATTCTCCATCGTACAGAAGATATCCTGCTCTCTCAGATTTCGTTTCATCTTCGATTTTCCATTCTAATGCGGAATATCAGCCATTGAAACTCTTCTTTTTCCGATTTTTCCGCTTTATTCGACGAAGAATGCGAAGGTGCAGCCTCAAAGTTGAGGGTTCAATACCCCGCGGCTTGCTGCGGCTGAGTCCGTAAACCTATAGCGGTTCTCCAGAAGACAACAGCTAAGTCGTATGCTGCGGAAGACCATCGACTTTTGTAAAAATCCGGGGGAAAAGCATGAAACGCCACCCCCGGGGATATCTTCATCCATCCACCAGTGTTACAATGAATTATGACGACAGTAACGAGACGGGACAGACACAGAGTGTACCCGACAGAAGAACAGACAGTTCTCCTCTGGAGAAATCCCGGCTCGTCACGCTACATCTATAATCAGTGTATCGAGTATGCAGAGTATGCATGCGAGAACGGAATGAAGTATCCCGGGTATTACGGAGAAGATGGATTTGCCCGTCTCATTACAAGACTGAAGGACATTCCCGAATACAGCTGGCTCAGGGACCGTTTCCCGAAGCGACGCCGCTATCCTTCATGAGTGGGACTCATGCGCCGCCTGCAGAGAGAAAAAGATACAGACATCCGGGGAAGATGACGTCTGACGCCGTTTTCCACCCCGGAGCAGTTCAGATTCCGGCCTTTCCGTAGACGGACCCATAAAACCGCTGCCGTATCAAAAAAGGCAGGAAAAGCAGAGCCGGAGGAAAAACTCCGGCTGAAGAATCACCTGAAGAAACCCTTTTTCCTGAGCTTCTCCGTGAAGG
>CAVILL010000106.1:0-6323 GCA_963643635.1 Sphaerochaetaceae bacterium
ATCCAGTATTCCCCTTTCTATTTCAGCGGTAATACAACTTCTCCCGTTACAAAGCCTCTCTATGAGTATCTTAAGGTCGAAGGACATTGGGACGGCATGATGCTTTATCTTCCGGCTTCTCTTGTTGATGCGTATCTTGAAAGAGGCGGCGACTACATCAACAATACTGAGGCATTCTACTGGTACATGGCGAAGTACAAGAATGTGGACAGGGACGAAATCGACAGCATGGTGAAAGAAGGAAAACTTGAAGACTATCTCGGGAATCTTGAATATACCGCACCTCAGAAAGATGACGGAGTAACCGTCGACGAACTCTGTCATACCGTTGTCGCCACGAATATTACGAACAGGGGGAACGGAAAGGGAAGAAGGCTTATGGCCGTGTACTCCTACGGGGAGAACAACATTCTCCAGTTCAGAGACGGAAGGCTTGTCAGTGACAGAAACAGACTTTACTTCGTTGACTCGGGTCCGGAGGATTTCATCTGCTTTGTTCCCGAATCATTTGAGGAGAAGTTAGAGAGTGAAGGTTATTCCGTGACTGCGGGTACCGGAGACCTCTTCTGGAATCTTCTTTCGTCATTCGGTCTAAGCGAAGGCGATGACGGAGGCTATAAGAAGGAAGGTGACAATTCCTATCTGACGCGGGAGTATATCGAGAAGTATATTCTGACAAAGGAGGTTGACGATATAAAGAGTAAGTCCGTGTCGTGAGTATCGGTAAGACACTGTTTCCCGATTGATTCTCACATAATTCTGTTCAGTCGGGAACACGGTGGTTTGCATGAACGGGATTTTCTGAATTCTGCAGGCATCTGCATTTTGCGGATTTTGAATTAAGATATCACTGACGGTGTCCAGAGGCGGACGGATGATATTCTCGTCATCGAGTCCAAATCTTCCTGAGTTCAGATACGGCAGTATCGCAGAGGGGAATTATAACGAATCCTTTATCGGATTCCTCAAGACGATTCATCTTCCCCGAATCAATTTCTCCACGGAAGAGATGAACATCAGAGAAAAAGGAGGAAATCCCGACGTGATTTTCCTCTATATGTGATTTCCGGAGTAGTAGTGGTTGGTATTTACCGATGTTAACTTGTAAAAAATATTTGACGGACTGCATGAGTTATGTTACCGTCTCTGTATCAGGAGAAGAAAAATGAAAGAGAATGACAGCGAATTCATATCAAAGGTTGCCGATTA
Organism: Sphaerochaetaceae bacterium; assembly: GCA_963643635.1. Taxonomy (GTDB): domain Bacteria; phylum Spirochaetota; class Spirochaetia; order Sphaerochaetales; family Sphaerochaetaceae; genus Ornithospirochaeta. The sequence continues at coordinate 1,210 of CAVILL010000106.1, forward strand.
CTTCTACACGACAGTGGACGATTCCCATCCGCACGGAAACATGAGTGAAGTAGCTTCTCACTTCGCCATCACGAGGGCGAAGGTGAACAAGATACTCATCACAGCCGGAGCGATTGACTCTCCTCTTCACAGAGACGTGATGAGACTGAAGGGGGAAGGGTACGATACGGAAGATATCGCATCGGCTCTCGGAGTTTCGGCGGCGACTGTGAAGATCAACATGCCTTACGAGAAGGTTGTGTATAACGGTGAGGAGAAGAGTGAGGGGGCTCAGTACGTCGACTCCTTCAGAAAGCGCGAGAAGATATTCCTCGAGAACGTTGTAAGGGCAAAGACCGACCTGGAGAAGTCGCATGAGGAGTTCATAAGCGATCCCTCCCGTGCTGCAGCAGTCGAGGAAATACTGAAAAACCTCACTCCCGATACAAATGACGACCCCATCCACCTCAGTCCGTTATTCACGGAGCAGGAATACCGTCTCTTCAAGATGATTCCTTATCTTCTCGTCCTTCACGTGGAGTTAGAGGGAGACCTCAGTGACATAAGGAATGAGGCATCCATCAGGTACGGAAAATCCGTCTCGCGGGATATCCTGGTACCTTCATTCATTCCTCTGCACAATCTCCACTACTGCATCAACCAGGCCTTCGGCTTCACTCATTCGCACCTCCATGAATTCACTCTTCCCGACGAAGACCTGAAGTGGATCACTAAGGGAAAGGTTTCGAGATGGAAGGATCTCGTGGGACTTGTGTTCAAGAACCCGTACAGAGATGAGGAACTCGACTTCTGGGATGACGACTACGAGGGAGGAAGTCCGAAGAAGTGGATGCGAAGCAAGTACACCGGCCCCTTTTACAGGAAGGTGTACGAGGAATCATACTTCTTCATCCGGGAAGCGTTTGAAGATGAGGAATTCCCCTGCGAAACAATCGACGAGCTCTGGCGCGGCATGGATATCAATCCGCTGCAGCTGAACGAGTCTCTTCCTCTTGACGAGATACTCTCGACAAAAGGCCACAGTGAATACAGGAGCATACGCGAATATGATTCACTCCTGAAGAAGAGCATCGAAAAGGCATCCCGCTCTCCAAAGGATTCCTACGACTCTCTTCCGTCTCTGAATCCGTTTGCCTCGACGCTGCGTTACACCTATGACTTCGGTGATGACTGGTCATTCATCATAACGCCTCATGATGATGTGGAGTATCTCGGGGACAGGGTAAGCGCGGAGTGGATGAAGAAAGCCATCAAGAGCGTACTTACCCTTGCACGCCCGATGGTGATAGCTGCCGACGGCCTTCCACTGATTGAGGATGTCGGAGGAATATGGGGGCTGGGAGCCTTCTACAGGGGAGAGGAGCAGTACGAAGAGAAAGAGGAAAGCATCCAGTGGGCGAAGGGAAACGGCTGGAGCGGCAGAATCGGGAATCTGGATACATTACTGTGAAACAGGGAGAAGATACCTGATCTTCAGCAGATTGAGAACAGACGATGGCTCTGTATGGAAAGCATGGACTCATGCTCGGTATTGAATACAGCGGTTACCGTTCCTTTGTATGTGCTGACTCAGTTGTCCTGACGTCTCTTCATTCCCAGATAGCGGACTGTCACGGCATTGAGGACGGAATCTGCACAGGCAGGAGACAAAGGGATGACTGACGAAATATTCCCCGAGTAATCGGAGAACGTTCGGGGATGAGGGGGACAGGCTTCCTGATGCTATGTGGGAGACGTACTCCTCTTTTGCGAATACAAGCGGAGGTTGCATCATCCTCGGCGTTAAGGAGAGAGCCGACAGGTCCCGGGAGACAACGGGCCTCAGGAATGTTCCGAAACTCAGGAAGGCTCTTTTCGATACCCTTCATAACAGAAGCAGAATCAGTGTTTCCCTTTTGGATGATTCCCGGGTCACCGATTATGAATACAACGGAGATGTTATTCTCGTCATCGAGGTTCCGAAAGCAAGGCGCGAGGAAAAACCTGTTTTCATCAACGGGGATATGTGGAACGGAACATACAGACGGGACTGGGAAGGTGACTATCACTGTTCGAAGGAAGCCGTACTGGCCATGCTTCGTGATCAGACCGAGATTACACCTGATATGAAGATCCTGGGAAACAAGGAGGTCAAGGATTTCAGTCAGGACAGTGTGAGGTCATATCGCATTCGTTATGACAACAGCCATGCCGATCATCCGTGATCAAAAATAAAGATTGCTGTGGACCTCAAGAAGCCTTTCAGACTCAACGGAATATACCGTATCGACGACACACCCGTACATGTTGCCGTCAGGGAAGTTCTCGCCAGCTGTCTTGTCAATGCCGACTACTTTCTCGACGAATGTGTCAAGGTCGAAAACTATCCCTGCCAGCTGATTTTCTCCAACTCCGGAACAATAAGGCTCGGAAAGAAGCAGATGATGCACGGCGGTAAGTCGAGTCCGAGGAACAAGGTCATCATGAATATGTTCAATTTCATCGGTGTCGGTGAGCGGACGAGAAGGTACAATCTGTACTGTAGTCAGTCTTCCTCTGGTCGAGAAGAGTTTGTCATCGGGCACTGAGAAATCACCAGAGAAATCACCAGAAAAAGGTCATCTTGCCCTAGGGTATGCGATGAAGGGCATGATGAAAACGTCTTTTCTCCGTCTATTAAAGTTTCTATAATCCAGTCGGAGGCACGTCGTGGTAGATATGACAGAAGGGAAGGCTGTTTCGCACCTGTGGCGTTATGCTCTCCCGATTCTCCTAGCTTCCTGGCTTCAGCTTGCGTATAATGCCGTGGACAGTATCATAGCGGGGCGTTTCATCGGACGTGATGCTCTCGCTGCCGAAGGCATAGCGGGAAGCGTAATGAATCTCATAATCCTCTTCATCAACGGACTCTGCATAGGCTCTGGTGTCCTCATGAGCGAAGCCTTCGGTAAGGGGGACTACGGAAAACTGAGAGATACCCACTCCACACTCCTTCTTTCGGGTGTGATTTCATCCTTCATTCTCTCTTGTATATCTTTTGTCCTGTCACCTTTCATCCTCCGCGCCCTCGAGTGTCCCGATGAGATATTCTCCATTACGAACATATATCTCCGGGTGATCTTTCTCGGAACTCCCTTCACATTCCTATACAATGCGCTTGCATCGGCTCTCAAGAGTGTGGGGGACTCGAAGACTCCGCTGAAGTTTCTTGCATTCTCCTCGATTCTCAATGCCGTTCTGGACCTCGTATTTCTCGGTATCTTCAGATTCGGAATCATATGTTCGGCTGTCACTACCGTAATAGCCGAAGCGGTCTCGGCCGTTCTGGCTCTGGAGCATATGGCAAGAAGAGAGAAGGTGCTCTGTCCGCGGAGGGAGAATATGAGGATAGATGGAAAGCTTCTGTCGTCAATCCTGGTTTATGCAGCGCCGACTGCTCTCCAGCAGGCAATACAGCCAATCGGAAAGGTTCTCATACAGGGACAGGTCAACGCCCTCGGTGTCGACACGATTGCGGCATTCAACGCTTCAACGCGCGTAGACGATTTCGCATGTATTCCCGAGCAGGGGATAGCAACTGCAATAGCAACATTCACGGCTCAGAACAGGGGAGCGGGAAAGACGGAAAGGATAAGGAACGGCTTCAGGACGGGAATCTCCCTTGAACTGGGGTATGCCCTCTTCATCGCTCTTGTCGTGTTCATCTTCCGTAGTTTTGTCGTGTCACTGTTCGTCAGCGGAGAGAATGCGGAGAGTGTGATTGAATGCGGGGCGGAATATCTTTCGTACATGGCCTTCTTCTACATTCTTCCGTCTCTTACGAACGGCTTCCAGGGGTTCTACAGGGGAATGGGAAAGATGAAGACTACGGTACTGGGTACCTTCATTCAGACAACGATCCGGACTATCTGTACATATATCCTGGCGCCTCTAATCGGCATAAAGGGAATAGCATTCTCCTGTGCCTTCGGATGGTCGCTGATGCTGCTCTTTGAAATACCGTATTACTTCGTGACTTTAAGGCAGAGACGAATGGTGTAAGGTCATCGATGCTGCGTCGACGGGGCGGAAGAAGTACGGATACCGGACGGACAGGCTGTGCTTTGAAGTGCCGGAAATCGGCTTCGGTATCGCTACAGGTGGTTCAACCTGTCAGCTGACAAAGAGGTGAAGCAGGTAAAGGACAAAAGGATATGCCGGGCCTTACCCGGGATACCGAAAGGAGATATCTCCCGGGAATCTATTTTCCGACTGGACAGAAGAACATCCCCGAGAGGAAGGAGGGGATTATCTGACAGCCTTCAGAACGTGATTCTTACGCCCGCATAGGCGGAGAACGCTCCGGTCTCGAGGAGGACTCTGTCGAGACTGAGTTCACTGCTCTCCTTTCCGCTATCCTTTATCCAAGCCGTCAGAGGATATGCGTATTCGATTCCGAGGACGAGATAGATGTTGAGAGACGCCGGGAGTGTCTTCACGCTCCTTGTCTCCGCTGTTTCCGCTTAGAATACCTGCCATCGTAGTCCCGCACCAAATGTGAGAATATCGGGATTAAAGTCGATTCCGGCTATGATGCCGTACCCCGCCTGGGACGTGAGACTTTTACCCGAAGCGCAGCTCTTCCGTCCGGCGTCCATGTCCCCCGGAGATTGAAGTCAGCACTCTTTGTAACAGATATTCCGGTCCGCCTGGAAGTGAAGACCGTTGGACCCCGATGATACCGTTTCTTCTCCCTCGGTACCGTTGTGCCTCAAATGATTCCGACTCACGCACTGAGCACGAGGGCCGAAGACGCCGCCGCTCCCGATACAATTACGAACAGTAAAAGAACAGCGGTTATTCTCATCTTCATATGGATTATCCTGGGATTTCATAACGCCTAGAATTAGGATGTGCAATATCCTGAAGAGGCAACGGACTTAGTTGAAGAAAATATTACCGGATACTTCCCGAATGAAGTTCTCTTCAGGCGAGGTGACTGCACCGTTATCGTCAGGGACAGGCTGTGAACGTGTTCCTTCATGTCGTAAACTCACGAAGGAGCAGCAAGATAGGTCTGAATATAATCCGGGTCCTTCCTATGAATTCTTCCCCAGCCTGGGGCAAATTTAGTAAACCGATGATACGATGTCAGT
>CAVILL010000107.1:0-6083 GCA_963643635.1 Sphaerochaetaceae bacterium
CCACCCGCTTTTGATGACGCGGCTGAAGACGGGGATGCCGGATAAAAATGTTCGGTAAACGTGGAGACGTCGCCGAACGTCGCAGACTATTTTCCGGAAGGATGCGGGGTAACTTGTTAATGGGGAGAAGGTTAGCGAAAAGGGGACCCGAAACGCTGCGGAAGAGCTTTTTACTTTGTCAGGAATTTCCGTTTTCCGGGATATCTCCCCCGGTTACGGCAATGTACTTCTGGAAGCTGCTGCTCGGTTTCTCGGGTATTGTCATTCTCAGTCTTCCTGATGAGACGAGCGGCCTGACGTATTTACGTATCGTCTTCTTGTCGCTGTAACCGAGCATGTCCCCGATATCCAGCAGACTGCGGGGAACGGAGCAGAAATCGAGAATCGACAGGATGACAGACTCCTCTCCATTGGCCTTGATCCTCTTTCTGACTGAGGGAATACCGATTTTGGATGGCGAAAATCTGCAGACAGCTGGAGGATTAGCTCCGGAGACTAGGGGAATAAAGGCTGTATTCAGGTCATCAGTCGGCTGTTTCTGCCTTTGTGTAATCTCTTCCGCCTTTCTGTAGATGAATGATGCGGTTGTCCCCATAGCTGCCGCTATTTCGCTGACGAAGTCGGCGCCGCAGGAAGTCTGTTCTCCGCCGAGCAGGTAATCTATACGTGAACGGTACGGCTTCTGGAGTCTTCTTACGAGAGTCTTCTTGCTGATGTTCCTCTCTACCATCTCCTCTATTATCGCCTCGATGATTACCTCGAATGACAGGAAGGACGGGTCCGGTGAGACCTCTTTCGCAAAGATCTCCGTAATGATTCCGGTGTTTTCCTCGATTGTCTCCTGCGGGAGGCTGACCTTCCTCTCTTCCTCTGAATAGCAGGCATTTACAAAGCACGAGTAGACCATAGAGTAGATATATCCGTAGCTGGTCATTCCCTTCGAGATGATGGACGGATCCAGCTTTTCGATGCCGTCCGGTTCTATTTTCGCTCTTGCAAGAGTAAGAAGCCTCGTATCGAGATTGACGATGTTGAACTGAGGGGCGAGAGGGAGTTCGAGGATGCTGCTTGTCGAGGCAAGACTCAGTCCGTACCCCCGCATGAATGACTGTAGCGACATTACCTGCAGGTTCTTCGTGCTTCTTGCGTACTTGTTGTAACACCTGATCTTCAGTGCGGAATACACTGCCAGTCCGCATGCCACCAGGTTGTTCATGAGGTAGCTGTAGCTTCGGTTCATGATTCTGTCATCTTCCATTAATGTTGTCCTCCTTCACGGGCCCGGAAAAGCACTTACGAAGAATCTGACACTCTTCTGCAGGGGAAGAGTCAGAGGAGAAGAGGAGTACAAAATGAGGTAGTGGGAATCTCAACAGCATGTTTTTCTCCGGTCTTCCGGTGGTTTATGTCCCGAAAATGATAGAGAAAATGACCTCCGGAATTATTGAACAATATCCTATTGTCATTGAGAAGTTCCAAAATTCGCAACTTATGACGGAAAAAATGCGAATTCTTGCACTAGACAAACAGTAATACCTCCCTCAGTCTGAGAATGCGGCGGGGCATCCCTGACGCACGGGATGAGGGATTGAAGTACAGGCAGGTGGAGAAAAGGCGGGGAGTCTCGGAACTTCCGGAAAGTCTTTCTGTTCATAGGTAAGTTTTAGTTTCACGTCCGGTAAATGTAAATGCACAAAGGAGGGATCGTGCAGCGAGGCTGCCTACCTCGATAAGCGGTTCCTCTATTCTTCCAGAATGTTTTAATCTGTGTATAACGGAGCTATTTATTTACAATCTGATTCGAAATGACTATATTTATTTCCGTTATGGGAAGAGATACCGTTGTCCTGTTTCCCAGTGAGGAGAGAATTCTTTCCTCGATGGGGGAGAATATCAAGCTTGCGAGACTGAGACGCAATCTCAGCGCCGTCCTCGTCGCCGAAAGAGCGGGAATAAGCAGACAGACGCTGTCGAAGATTGAGAAGGGTGACCAGAGTGTAGCAATCGGAAACTACATGGCCGTACTGCGAGCTCTCGCCATGCAGAAGGAGTTTCTGAAGATAGCTTCCGATGATCCCGTAGGACGTACTTATCAGGACCTGGGGCTTGTGACGAGAAAACGCTCGAGCAGGAAGGAGAATGAAAATGGATAGGGAGATTCTTGTATATGCAGACTGGTTTTCCGGTTCTCCTGTTCTCATCGGTACTTTGTATTCTTCTTCCAGTAAAGGTAAGGAAGTGTTCTCGTTCGAATATGCTCCCATCTGGCTGGAAGAGCACAGCGGGGTTTTCCTCGACCCCGACCTCTACCCGTTCCGCGGACGTCAGTTTCTTCCGTCAGACAAGGAAATCTTCGGCCTTTTCTCGGACTCGTCTCCAGACAGATGGGGACGTGTACTGATGAAGAGAAGGGAAAGGGAGGATGCGGAAAGAGAAAACAGGGGGAGCCGGCGCCTGACGGCTCTTGATTTCCTTCTCTGAGTCGATGATGCATCCAGAATGGGAGGCCTCAGGTTCAAGGAAAAAACCGGCGGCTCCTTCCTTTCGGACAGTCGCACTCAGGTTCCCGTATGGACGAGCCTGAGGGAGCTCGAGAGTGCATCGCTTGCCCTCGAGAGTGACGAAGGAACGGAAAGGGAGATGAAAGAGTACCTTGAGCTCCTCTTTTCTCCCGGATCATCTCTCGGCGGGGCGAGACCGAAGGCGAGCGTGGTCGCTCCGGACGGCTCCCTCTGGATGGCGAAGTTCCCGTCAAAGGGTGACGAGAGAGACATAGGCGCCTGGGAGATGGTGTGTCATGCTCTGGCATCTCTCTGCTCTCTCGATGTCGTTGATGCGGAATGTGAGAAATTCGGACGCAGCGGTAGTACTTTCCTTACGAAGAGATTCGACAGAAACGGAGGAAAACGTATTCACTTCATGTCGGCTCTCACCGCTCTCGGCAGAACTGACGGCAGCAGTGCCTCTGACGGTTCCTCTTATCTCGATATTGCCGAAATCATCAGAATGTACAGCACGCGGCCGGAGAGGGATCTCGAAGAACTCTGGAAGAGGATTGTCTTCAGCATATGCGTGACGAATACCGACGACCATCTTCGTAATCACGGTTTTCTCATCACCGGGAACTCGTTTGTCCTCTCTCCTCTCTATGATGTCAATCCGTCAGAGTACGGCAGTGCACTCTCTCTGAATATCGACGAAGACAGCAACGCCCTCGATCTCGATACTGCCATTGAGGCTGCAAGGTATTACGGAATCGGGAAGGATGAAGCGTCGTCGCTCGCGCTAAGCATTGCTTCGACAGTCTCATCGAACTGGAAAAGGCTTGCCTCAGTTTACGGGATATCACGTGAGGAGACGGCTGAGATGGAGAGATGCTTTATCTCGTAGTTCACGACTGCTTCGTCGACTTTCTCTTCACTATTTCAGAGAAGACCAGAACCTTCTTCGTTGCCGTCTCTCCCTTGAGGAGTGAGAGCACCGTTCTCACTGCTGTTATGCTTATGTCGTAGAGCCTGTTGTCGAGGCTGGTGACGGGGGGAATCCCTGTCTCGGCAAAGCGGGAGTTGTTTATTCCTATAACCTGTATGTCATCCGGAACCTTTATTCCGAGGTCGTAGAAGAGTCTCAGGGCGACGACTGCTATGAAGTCTTCGGAGAATACTATTCCGTCGGTATCGGGATGGGATTCGATGAAATCCCTGATTACCCTGTACATATCGTCTGTCTCGCCGTGGGCGTTGACAATGCGGTTGTCGAGGACATAACCGTATTCAGCAGCTCCCTTCCTGAAGCCTTCCATCTTCCGTCTGTTACTCGGAGTGAGGTTGTCGTAGACGAAGGCGAGGCTGCGGCAGCCGCTGTCGTGAAGGAGCTTTACCGAATTGTAGACTCCGTCGTCCTCGTCGCAGACGATGGAGTAGGTGTTTTCTCCGCTGAGGCTGCCGTTGCATATGACAACGGGAATGTTCGGAGTATATAGCGAAACGGCTTTCTCAACCTCTTCATTCTCGTAGGTCGACCCCATGAGGATTATCGCCTCCACGTTCCTCTGGCTCAGCATCTGGATGTAGGACGTCATGGAGTCGTGAGAGGAGCCCGTGTTGCAGATTATGCAGGAGTAGCCGTGTTTGCTCAGCTCCTTTTCTATGTAATAGATGCCGTCTGTGTGCTGGGTGGTTCGTATGTCTGAAAGGAGAATGCCGATCATGTGCGTCGACTGGGTAACGAGGTTTCTGGCGGTCTCATTCGGAACGTAGTTCTTCGTTTCGATAAGCTTCAGAACCTTCGCTCTCGTCGCCTTCTTTACGTAAGGATAGCCGTTTATGACACGGGAAACGGTGGATGGTGAGCATCCGGCCTCTTCTGCAATTTCATAGATGGTTACATTCGACATTACTCTTTACTCCTGACTCTTCTTTCCTTCGAGTGCATGGATGCACTTCACGACCATCTCATGGTACGGCACTTCAATCTTTAAGTCATGTGCCGCTTCGACGACGGAGCCGCTGATTGTGTCGACTTCTGTTTTCCTTCCGTCCCGGATATCTGCATAGATGGACGTGTAGCCGGTGGGAGCGTTGATGAGTACTGTCTCGACATCGCTTGCGACTTCGTCTTCACTGAAGTCGAGTCCGAGGGCATTGGCTACTGTGACGGCCTCGTGGCAGAGCTTTCTCATGATCCAGTTGGCATTCCTGTCTGTATGTATGAACCCGAGCGGTACCTGGAAGAGGGCGGTGAGGGAGGATGCTGCAGTGTTTGTGAACATCTTCTTCCAGATCTGCTTCTGCACGTTGTTCTCCGTGTGGCAGTCGAGACCGCACCGGGTGAATGATTCGGCAATAGGCTTGAGTACATCGCTGTTGCCGTCGAGAAGGCCGATGCTGCTCAGGCCCGAACCTCCGTGATTCACGAAGCCCGGTTCGATTACCGACGAGTTGTGCTGTGTCGATCCGATTATCACGTGGAGTCTGTCGGCAGACTTCAGGAGTTTGCTCTCATGACCCGCTCCGTTCTGGAGCGTCATGAGATAGGTGTTCTTTCCGATGAGGTGTCTGTTGGTTTCAAGTGCTGAAAGCGTGTACATCGATTTTACGAATACGATGACGAGGTCCTGTACGGGAAGGGAGGAGGAGTCGGTTACAGCCTCCGGTCTTCCGACGGTAATGCTTCCGTCCTTTTCTCTTATCCTCACGCCGTTCCTGTTTACAGTGTCGACGACAGAAGAAGAGAGATCGACGAGAGTCACGTCGTTTTCTCTTGAAAGGTATCCTCCGAAGAGCGAGCCCATTGCTCCTGCACCTAGTACGGTAATCCTCATATGTACCTCCATTATTGAAATCGATTTCAATCCTATCCAATTTAACCATGCTTCCTCCTTCAGTTCAAGTGAAAAGTTCGATGCTGCGGAAAGAAAGAAGCAGATAACATCCCTCTTACGGGTTATTATTCCATTCTGTATGAAATTGCTGGAGAACAGGAAATCAGACGGTTTGTTGAGTCACGGTATTTTTTCTGTAATATCTTCAGATAATGTTTGACATGTGAGGAGAGTGTTTCTTAGAATTTTAATTGAAATCGGTTGCATTATGATTTCAATTCAGGTGAAAAAGAGGAAACAGAAGTGGTAAGTAACAGAATAGGTCTTGAGTACAAGTATGATTTTTCGTCTCCGTCTTTCCGCACGGCCTTCGAATTTCTCTCAAGGAAGGATCTCTCGTCCCTTCCCCTGGGATGGATCGACCTCGATAACGGCGTAAGGGCATCGGTGCAGGGCTATGAGACAATTTCTCCCTCCGAGGGCTTCTACGAGACACACGAGAAGTACTTCGACATCCAGTACGTGGTGTCGGGGAAGGAGTATGTCGGAGTAACGACAAGAGACGGCCTCAAGGTGAAGACTCCGTATGACAAGGACGGTGATATAACCTTCTACTATGACCCGGAGAGAAAGGACAGCATGGTCTATCTCGAGGACGGTGACTACATCATCCTCGCTCCCGAGGATGTGCATAAGCCGAGGCTTATGGCAGGCGAAAGAATGACGGTCAGGAAGATTGTCGTCAAGGTTCCGGTCTGAG
>CAVILL010000108.1:0-6021 GCA_963643635.1 Sphaerochaetaceae bacterium
TGGAAATCATCATGGACTGGGGCGTAGAGCTTCCGACCTATCAGAGAAAGGAATGCTCGGTCACTTCTTCAATCCGCATCAACAACGAGACAATGCCGAAAGACATGACTCCGTACTGGGGATGGAATGCAGAAGTCGATCTTCTCGAAACAAAGTAAGAGAAAGTCCTTCTCGGATTGTCACGTGCCCTCGGGAAACCGGGGGCATTAATATTCAACATGCCGGCAAATAATTGAATACAAATAAATTATATATTGAAACGGTTATGTTACGATAGAAACAAATTGACCAATGGAGGAATATAAGTTAATCTGACAAATGATTTTCGGACAGTTTCTGTCCGTTGTCTCTGCATGCAGAAAAATCGGAAAGAAGGAGGACAATCAAGAAGTGCTGAAGTATACGGTAAAACGACTCTTATACAGTGTTGTGATTCTTTTCTTCGTAATGCTCATTGTCTACTCGCTCATGTACAATATGCCTGGTAACTATCTCGAGACCAAGGCCCGCGAACTCGCGTCCCGCCCCGGCGCAGGAAAGAGCTATTCGGAGTGGCTTGACGACCTCAATGCCCAGTACGGTATGGACAAGGGAATAATCAGAGGATATTTCATCTGGCTCGGAACGGCCCTCAGCGGAAACTGGGGTGACTCGTGGGCATGGACGATTCCGGTAACACAGGAATTCCACAACACCATATGGTACAGCTTTGCCCTTTCCCTCATTTCCTTCATTGTCGAGATTCTCGTCGCAATTCCGCTCGGAATACTTGCTGCGAAGAAGCAGTACGGCTTTGCAGACTACTTCACCACCGTCTTCGCAATGATAAGCATCTCGCTCCCGACATTCTTCCTTGCAACGCTTCTGAAGTATGTGTTCTCCGTCAAGCTGGGATGGTTCGACCTTACCGGTATGCAGGGCAGAGACTATCAGACGCTTTCCCAGTGGGGTAAGATTCTCGATGTCGCAAAGCATTTCGTGCTTCCCGGCCTCACTCTCTCCATCATCTCCATCGGAGGCCTCATGAGATACACCAGAACCAACATGCTCGAGGTTCTCAATGCCGACTACATCCGTACGGCGCGTGCAAAGGGTGTACCCGAGAAGAAGGTCATCAACCACCATGCTTTCCGCAATACGATGATTCCTCTCATCACAACCCTCGGCGGCTCGCTCCCCGGACTCTTCTCGGGTGCCCTCATCACCGAGACACTCTTCGGAATCAGAGGAATAGGTTATGCATCCTACAACTCGATGATCCAGGGAGACATCCCCTTCATCATGTTCTACCTTGCATTCATATCCATTCTCACACTTCTCGGAAACCTCATTTCCGACCTTTTATACGCCGTGGTCGACCCGCGCGTCAGACTGAGCTGAGGAGGTAGGACAATGGCTTCATATAATCTCAATGACGTATTAAAGAAAAAGGATATGAGCAGCCACTCGGCAGAGCATGCGGTCGCACTCGACGATGTCTCGAGAGTCAAGGTCCTCTCTCCGACAAGACAGGTTGCGAAGCGCTTCATGCGTAACCGCCTTGCCGTCTTCGGACTTGTCTCCATCCTCATCCTCTTCGTCTTCTGCTTCATCGGCCCGGTATTCTATGCATACGGCCAGAAGGAGACCTTCTACAAGTACGATACAATCAACATCCGTCTCGGAGTTGCAACTGAAAGCACTTCCTTCACCGGGTATGTCGTCGATTCCTCCATCAGGGTGGAGACCTCTGCAAACAGCTACATGACCACCAACATCAAGACCATGCAGGCAAAGGGGCTTGACGACTATACCGCCATCTACGACGACGGCAATGCATACGAAATCAGAAAGGAAGGCGAGAACGTCTACACGCTGGGTCAGAGAACAGCGGAGAAGGTCGCATCCTTCGGTACGAGCGAAGTCGAGTGGGGTGTCTACGACGGAGTCATGAGGAATCTCACTGTAATCTCCGGTTCTGCAGACGAGAGTGTCGTTGCAGAAATAAAGAGTGCACTCAGGGGCAATTCCGGTTCTGTTACAGTCGACGGCGTCCAGTATAACTATAAGAGAACGACAGGTAAGAACTACTCTGTGACGATTATGGTCGGCGGCTTCGTCTACTCCGGTGACGCCCTCTCCTCGTCATTCGAGAAGGCTGCCGAGAATGCCGATGACAACCTCGTCTTCACATTCGACGGGCAGGAATATCTCGTGACGACGAGCGGTGACACAAGAACTGTCTACCGTGTCGGAGAGAACAGGATTGCGAAGGTCTTCACGACATTCGTCATCGACCTCTATGACAACACACAGAGTGTTTCCGACGAATTCAGAAACAACGCACTTCTTGCCGTCTACTCCTCGGATTCCTTCTCCGCTGACGGAAAGGAATACCGTTTCGAGAGAAACGATGACAGCGACACAGTCGAGATCTTCGACAGCCAGGGTAACGAAGTGGGTGAATTCTCCACCTTCATCATCCGCCGCAACAGCGGTGAGGATACAATTCCCTACGAGGCCAAGCAGGATATCGCCCAGGCCATTTCCGGAATGCTCGATGAAGGAGGACAGAACGTAACCTTCGAAACAAACCTTCCCAAGCAGACTGAGGACGGAAGAAGCGAAGTTGACGAAAACGGCAACTACACATACGTTCCGACGGAAATCAGAGTCAACAGAACGGACAAGAACTACGAGCTCTGGGCTTACCAGATCACGTATGTCATCGACCGCTTCGCATCTCCTTCGTGGTCACATGTCCTCGGAACCGACGGCGACGGCTTCGACGTACTTGCCCGCATCATGTACGGCGGAAGAGTATCTCTCATGGTCGGCTTCGTAGTCGTTCTTCTCGAGCTCATTCTCGGCGTAATACTCGGGGGCCTCGCAGGCTACTACGGCGGCTGGGTCGACAACATAATCATGAGACTCGTGGATATCTTCTACTGTCTTCCGAGTACACCTATCATGATTATCCTGGGTTCCATCATGGATGCCATGAGAATGGATGTATATACACGTCTCTTCATCATGATGGCCGCTCTCGGAATCATGGGCTGGGCGGGAGTCGCAAGACTTGTGCGCGGCCAGATCCTCTCGTTCCGTGAGCAGGAGTTCATGATTGCCGCCGAGGCAACGGGAATCAAGGTCAAGGACAGAATCTTCAAGCACCTCATCCCGAACGTCATGCCTCAGCTCATCGTCATCGCAACGATGGGGGTCGGCGGAACGATCATCACGGAGTCGACGCTCTCGTTCCTTGGACTCGGTGTCAAGCATCCGCTTGCTACCTGGGGAACGATGATTAACAGCGTATCCTCCGCTTCGGCTATGGCTCACTATGCATATATCTGGATTCCGGTAGGTCTTCTCATCAGCTTCACCGTCATTTCATTCAACTTCGTCGGTGACGGCCTGAGAGACGCTTACGATCCGAAGGGAAAGAGGTAATTCATGTCAGATCACACATCATATATTTCCGGTAAGGAATCCAGAAGGATAACAAAGTTCAACAGAAGGGTCACCAGAAAGCTCGAGGCCGAAAGAGCCAACGCAAACAAGGATGAATCCCTCTATATAACGAAGATGAAGAATCCCGACAACGTCGTCGAATTCGACAACGTCTGCACCTTCTTTTTCAGTGAGGTCGGCACCGTCAAGGCCGTCGACGGAATTTCGTTCGAGGTTCCTAAGAACAGCACGGTCGGAGTCGTCGGAGAGTCCGGATGCGGCAAGAGCGTCACGTCGCTCTCCCTCATGCAGCTCCTGCAGCGCCCGTCGGGCCAGGTTGTCGGCGGAGAAATCCGCTTCAACAGAGGCGACGGAACAGCATACAACATCGTCAACACCCCGAACTCCGTCATGGAGACCATCCGCGGTAACCGCATGAGCATGATCTTCCAGGAGCCGATGACATCCCTCAACCCTGTATTCCGCATCGGAGAGCAGGTTGACGAGGCCATCACGCTCCACAACAGTGAGATGTCCGAGGAGGATGTGAAGGCGAGAACCCTCGAACTCCTGGAGATGGTCGGCATTGCCAACAAGGAAGGCGTCTACGCGATGTATCCTCATGAGCTTTCGGGCGGTATGAGACAGCGTGTCATGATTGCTATCGCGCTTGCCTGCAACCCCGAGCTCATCATCGCGGACGAGCCGACGACGGCACTCGATGTGACAATCCAGGCTCAGATTCTGGACCTTCTGGAGAACCTCAAGAAGAAGATCGGATCCTCGATCATGCTCATCACGCACGACCTGGGTGTCGTTGCCGGCATGGCCGACTACGTTGTCGTCATGTATGCGGGCCGCGTCATCGAGAAGGGTACTGCCGACGATATCTTCCACCATCCTGCACATCCGTACACAATCGGTCTCATGAAGAGCAAGCCTGTTGTCGGAAAGAAGGTGGACAGACTCTACAACATTCCGGGAAACGTCCCGAACCCCGTCAATATGCCGAACTACTGCTATTTCCGTGACCGCTGCGAGATGCAGTGCGACAAATGCGCCGGCATCTATCCGCCGTCAATCCGCATAAGTGACACGCATGTAGTATCGTGCTACAGGTTCTATGATGAGAAGAACGTCATCGAATACCCCAAGACTGTAAATCCGGAGGAGCTGTAATATGGCAGAAGAGGAAATCAAGAAAGCATCGGTACTCGAAGGTGCGGAGAAGGACAGCGAGAACCTTCTCGTCGTAAAGAACCTCAAGAAGTACTTCCCCATCAAGAGCAGCTTCTTCAAGATGACTATCGGTAACGTCAAGGCTGTCGACGGCGTCTCCTTCAAGATAAAGAAGGGTACGACAATGGGCCTTGTCGGTGAGTCGGGCTGCGGTAAGAGTACAATCGGAAGAACGATACTGAGACTGCAGGAGAAGACATCGGGTGAAGTCTACTTCAACGGCCGCGAGCTCTTCTCCCTCAGCAAGGAGGAACTGAGAAAGGAAAGACCCAACATCCAGATCATCTTCCAGGATCCGTATTCGTCTCTCTCCCCGCGTCTCCCGGTGGGTGAAATCATCGGAGAGGCCGTAAGGGAACACCATATCGTCCCGGATGACGAATTCGACGACTACATCACCCGTGTCATGGCAGCCTGCGGACTGCCGGAGTACGCGAAGGCGAGATACCCTCACGAGTTCTCCGGCGGCCAGAGACAGAGAATCTGTATTGCCCGTGCTCTTGCCCTCAATCCGGACTTCATCCTCTGCGATGAGCCCGTGAGCGCGCTTGACGTATCGATTCAGGCACAGATCATCAACCTTCTCAAGGATCTCCAGCGGCAGTTCGGACTGACGTATCTCTTCATATCCCACGACCTCTCCGTCGTCGAGCACATCTCCGACACTGTCGGTGTCATGTATCTCGGCTCGATGGTCGAGTTCGCTCCGACGGAGAAGCTCTTCGCGCATCCCTTGCATCCGTACACGGAAGCGCTCTTCTCGGCAATCCCCGTCCCCGACCCGGATTTCCACATGGACAGAATCATCCTCGAGGGTTCGATTCCGTCACCTGCGAATCCGCCCAAGGGATGCAAGTTCCACACCCGCTGCCGCAAGTGCATGGAAATCTGCAGGTATGTCTCTCCCGAGTTCAAGGAAATCGAAGAGGAACACTACTGCGCATGCCATCTCTTCAACACTGACGAGGAGACGAGAATCTGCAACCGGTTGATGGAAGAAGCGAAGAAGCAGGAAGAAAAAGAAAAGGCCGAGAAGGAAGCGAAGAAGAGGAAATGATGTTTTCCCACAGAAAGAAGGATAAGAAGGACGACTGGGAGGACGACGGCAGAAGCTTTGCCGACATGAATGTCGAGGGCATGCCCTGGTACCGCCCGCCGCAGCCTACCGACAGACCCGAGGGGCAGAAGAACGACATGTCAGCAGAGAACTACCGCTCCTTCATGTGGGGCGCACTTAAGGCTGCGCTCCTCATAGCCGCAGTCTTTGCGGGAGGATACTTTCTTTTCATAGTCTTTCTTGACAGGATAGTTTTCGGTAACTGAGGGAGAATGTCTCCCTCTTTTTTACAA
>CAVILL010000109.1:0-5869 GCA_963643635.1 Sphaerochaetaceae bacterium
ATTGTTCCCCTCTCCGCAGAAGAAGCGTAAATCCATATCGACACCGACGCTGAGAAAAGGTTTGTATTCCCTTCTCGGATTAATCGGAATCGACGATGATGAGAGGGAGAGGAGGAATATCTCGTTCCATTCTCTGAGACACACATTCTCGACTCTCGGGCGCGATGAGAATATTCCGCAGGAGGACAGGATGCTCGTGCTCGGGCACCGCTCGGAGAGGGTGAACGACCGCTATACGCATGTGACGGATGAGGCCCTCCTGAAGGTTTCCGGTCTGACCGAGACCATCCTTCTCGGGAGTGCATAAAAGAGTGCGTAATTCTTATGCAAAGAGGTCGTCCAGTGTTATCTCGGACTGGATTATCTCACTGTACGAGTTTCTCTGCATTCCGCTCACCGTTACGAGCGTGAAGTGAATGCCTTTTCTTGTTCCGGTCTGTTCAATGAGGATCCTCTTCTTGTTCTGCAGATTGAGTTCCGTATCCCTCGTCATGAGGTATTGTTCCCCGCTTTCCGACCATTTGACTTCTACGATGTTTATGAGATTGTCCGCCCGGTCAATCAGAAGATCAATCTGAGCTCCTCTTTCACCGTCTTGTAGTTTTCGATTGTCCGAGAACCAGCAGCTGCAGTCTGTTTCAACTCCTTCTATTCCGAGTTTCTTCTTTACCTCTTTAAGGTGCATGAGCACAACTCTTTCATAAGAGAGACCGCACCACGTTCTGTATTCCGCTGATGCCTGGATTCTGGACCACAGGGGAGTACGGAGCTCATCGTTGAGAAACTGGAAGTAGAAAAGCGAGAACGAATCGATGACGCGGTAGACTCTGCCGTTCTTTCTCTTCCCGAAAGGAAGGTACTGATACAGAAATCCGCATTCCACGAGTTCTTCGAGCATGTCACCGAGTACCGAGTTGTTCGAAAGTCCCGTCTCTTTTGCAATCTCGGTTCTCGAGAGTCCGGTACTTCCGGAACCGATAGATGTGATTATCTTTATGTAATTTTCCGGACTCTTGAAGAGCGAACTGTACAGAGCCTTGAATTCCCCTCTCAGGAGGGCATCCTTTGTGAAGAAGAGTTCTTCTATATTCTGGGAAGCCGAGTATCCCTTCTTCAGCTCAGCCCAGTAGGAAGCGACTCCTCCTATCACCATGTAGAGGGAGAGAATCTGGAGGCGCGAGAGGGCGAGGTTGTTTTCCCGTACATACTCCTCGCATTCATGCAGAGTGAACTGTTCGAGATTGATTTTCCCGGTAAGTCTGTTGTACAGTCCACCTCTGTTATGGAATACCTTCTTTATTATCCAGGAGGTCGCAGATGCGCAGATGATGAGCAGGATGTCATCTCTCATCGACGCCCATTCATTCCAGAAGCCTTCGAGTACCGAAAGAAATTCCGACTTCTGGTTGTCCATCCAGGCAATCTCATCTATGAAGATGATCTTTTTCTTCTGATCCGATCTGAGTATCAGCTTCTTCAGGGAGGAGAATGCCTCAATCCAGTTGTGGAATTTCGGTGAAGTCTCGAGGCCGTATGACTCAAGCGAGTCCCGGAAATTGAGGAGCTGCATACTTTTGGGAATGTTTTCTCTTCCGGCCGTGTAGAAAGTGAAGCGGTCATTGAAGAGCTGCCTCACAAGGTAGGTCTTGCCGACCCTTCTTCTCCCATATATGGCTATGAATTCAGATCGGTTCGATTCGTATGCGTCATTCAGCTTTCTGATTTCCCTTTCTCTGCCGATTATCTTCACGCTTTGTTCTCCTTTCTTGATTATTTTCCGCTAAAACATATGGAAAATCAAATATTTTAGCTAAAAAATCACGATTATTAGGCTAAAGTTTGCTTTTTTGAGCATATTTTAGCTTGAAAATAATTATCTCTTAGCTAAAACACTTCAAAAAAAGCATGTTTTAGCTCTAAAATCCGAATTTCCGGGATTTCTGTTATTGTCGTAACTTTCACAATTCCTGCATCCGGAGAAACTATCTGAAAGAATATAAAGTATGTATCATGGCTCTGTTATGAATAAATCCATGCATCTCATTCATCACTGGAGCGACGTAGTCTACCTCATCTTCGGACCGTTCATCGCCGCTTTCGGGATTACCGTCTTCTATACGCCGGCGAAAATCACCAGCGGCGGAGCTGCGGGTGTCGCAAACATCCTCTATAACCTCTTCGGTTTCGATATCGGTCTGACGTCACTCTGCATCAACATTCCTCTCATCATTATCGGCATGTGTGTCTTCGGAATAAAGTACGGTCTCAAGACTCTCATCGGGTCGTCTCTTCTCTCCTTCTGGATGTCGACCATCGGCCGCATCACGAACTATGAAGGGATTCTCGATGTGTCGGTTCCGGTTTACGTGCTTCTTTCCGCTCTCTTCGGAGGAGTGCTTCTCGGAACGGGTATCGGCATAACGATGAAGGCGGGATGCAACACCGGAGGAACGGACATCGTGGCGCAGTCAATCGCCCACTTCACTCCGATTGCAGTCGGAACCGTGTCCTTCTGCTTCAACGTACTCGTAGTCGGATCCTCGGGTTATTTCATAGGTCTCGAGCCGATGCTCTTCTCCATCATAGGAATGGCATGTTCGTCCCACATGGTGAACTATGTGCTTACGGGCTTCGGTACCAAGCAGAGCAAGGCCGTCTACATCGTATCGGATAATATGGAGAAGATTGCGGATGCTGTTGTCAGTGAGATGAAGAAGACGGGAACCATCATTTCCGGTACCGGTGTCTATACACACCTGGAGCACAAGATGCTTCTTGTTCTTGTACAGAACCATCAGTACCAGAGACTCCTGAGACTCGTCAATGCAAACGATCCCAAGGCGTTCGTCTTCGTCAACGAGGCATACAACGTAATGGGTAAGGGGTTTGTTCCTCTCAAGAGGGTTGCAGATGCAACTACCGCCGAGGATTGAAGCGGTAGGAATCCCTCAGCTTCTGCTCTGTTCTCTTTCTTGTAACTGCACTCACTTCTTCGAGTTTCTCAAGAAGTGAGTTGTCGTCCATGATGAAGAACGAGAGCGCCCACGCCACCGCCATCGATATGTAGTACTCGTCTTCGTCGTCGGCTCTGATTATCCTTTCTACGCTCTCCTCTCTGTCGTAGAGCTTCCTATGTGTCATCAGCCAGACAACTGAGAGTCTTTTCGGGTAGACTTCCCTGCTCTCTGTGAGAGAGGAGAAAAAGGAATAGAACTCCTTCTCCTCTCCCTTCTGGGGTCTGAATGCAGATACTATCGTGTCCGTCTGGTCCCAGGACGAGAGGAATGGCAGGAGTGATGTGAGCTTTTTGAGTTTCACGTCCGCCTTTGTCTTTTCGTATCCTGTGGCAAGTCCCCTGAGGATCACGTCCTCGTGATACGTGATTTCGATTTCCTCTGGCCTGAGTGTCTTCGAGAGCTTTCTCAGAACGGGAATCCTTATTCCCTTCCTCGGGAGAGTATCTGTCTTCGAGAGTCTTTTTGCAAAGTCTCTGTATCTTTCGTCCGCGTACGGTGCGTAGAGGGAATCAGTAACCAAGTTCCTCTCCGACTATTATGACGGTTATCCTGTCCTTCTCTCTCTGCCGTCTCATTATGAGGGCATTGGCGCATATGCATTCCTCTGCCATGCAGCCTTCGGTGAAGATGTTGTCTTCGCTGAAGAGGGGAGAGATGCATCTTCCGAGTTTTGTACACGGAGTGTCGCGGCAGAGGCGGATGGCATTTGCGGGAGACGCGGTGGTCTTCACTCTCTCTACTGCGGCCCTGAGGGAGGGAACGAGCTTGTTGACGCCGACGACGAGTATGACCTTCTCCGGACCGAACGATATTGCGCTGATACGGTTGCTTCTTCCATCGACTTCGTATATTTCCCCTCTGTCCGTCAGCGCATTGGCAGATGCGAGATAGTACTCGGCCCTGTATGCGTCCCTTCTGTCCTCGTGGTAGTCCGTCTCTTCCCTGAGGTAGTTCATTATTCCCGTATCGAGAAGGGTCATCGAGCCGCCGGAAGCGGTGTATGAATGAGGGGGAATCATCGTCTTCACGAGGGTGAGGGCTTCTTCTGCGGTGTCAACATAGGCTGCCGCCATGTTGTTCTTCTCCAGATTAGATATCACATTCTTTATCCTGCAGTGCAGGGCTTTTCTGCTGTTTGCGTCCATATAGGACATATTATCATAAAATGCAGGGTAAGGGAGAGCTTTCGATACTGCGGAGCTCCGGGAAACATCGTTTTCTGCTCATGTAAGGCAGAATCCCGGATATAATCCTCACGTGCATAATGAATTGACTGTTTACAAACTGAATCATGACTCAGGGAAAACGCAGCATCGGGAAACAGCGTAATCTGCAAATCATGCAATGCTATGGCAAGGTATAAATTAAATTTTCCGGGGTGTTGACTATTTCCCGTGAATCAGTTATTTTCATTGAGTAATCGACGCAGGGTAGAGCAGTTGGCAGCTCGTCGGGCTCATAACCCGGAGGTCGTAGGTCCGAGTCCTACCCCTGCTATAATGTGGTATCTGGACTGTCGAGTGAGCAAAGGCCGCCGGCAGATGTGGTTTCCAGACCCGAGAAAAAGAGATGCAATCCGTTCTGAGGAGCAAAGGCACCGGAGTGGGTTGCCCATTTTTTTTTGTCTCCGTTTCACCTGCAATATCTTATGCCTGTTTCTACGTTTTCTTTCGCGGATGCGGTATTCGTATCTGAAAAGGTCTCATGCACGATGAGGCTTCTGTGCTGAAGCATGTTGCAGATAAGAGACGAAAAGATAAAGGCGGGACCGTATCCCGCCTTGAGAAAGATGAGTATATATGACTCTGACGTGTCGGCTTTCGCTTTTACGTCGAGAGGCCGAGTGCGATTGTCTCTTCTGACATACCGGCTGCAAGGAGCATCTTTTTGAGCTTTCTGTTTTCGTTGTCCTTCTTTGTGAGCTTCTTGCTGTAATCTTTCTTCATCCTGTCAATTTCTTTTATCATCTCGTTTTAGATGACTTCCTGTTCGTTGATTTCCTTCATGATGTTGATAACCTCCGCTTCATTCTCAAGGAAGAAATTCCTGAGTATGTTGTTCTCGATGCAGTACCTGATTGTCTTCACCACTGCCTCGTCCGGGTCCTCTACTGCTGTCCTCATCTCGTCATAGGCGGTAGCAAACATACAGTACTCTTGCAGTATATAGCCTGCGGTTTCATTTGTTAAGACTGTCACACTGTACGAGACACTCGAAGGCGGCCCCCGGAAGAATGCGGCGGAGTCGTAGACTTCGGGGACCTTCTCCTTTCCTGTATAGACAGTGTAGAAGTGGGGATTCACAATCGTGTAACCTTCCGTCGGGGAGTATTTCCTCTTGTTGTACCGGCGCTCTATTCTCGAGAGAATCTTCTGAAAATATTCATCCATTCGAAAGGGGAGGGCGGGACATTTCGTCGACTGTGCCTCTATGAGATAGAGCTGATCTCCCCTTACGGTGAATCCGAGGTCGTTGAAGATTCGTTCTCGATGATATTGCGTATTGTGACGATTTTTATGTCCTTCAGCCTCACCGTAGTGTCATCGGGATTAAGAAATCTGTAGAGTTCGAGGGCATTCTCCCTGTTGGAGAATAGCTTCGTGAAAACGCTGTCGCGTATCTTTCTCGTCGCTTTACGTTTCCTGTTTTCGTCGTGATTGAAAAATCTGTCCTTCAATTTTCCCATCTTTAGCTCCTTTTCTGAGAAGAAAAATTTTCCTCTCTATCTCTTCAAGGTCAAAAAGTGGCGGAAATTGTCAAAATATCGGGAGAGGCAGTTTTACAGTGTGTTCAAAATCGGATGGAAAAGGAAGAAACAGTATGAATTTACGGTGATGAAATCTCTGTGATTT
>CAVILL010000110.1:0-5802 GCA_963643635.1 Sphaerochaetaceae bacterium
ACTTCCGCTCTGGTAAATTCTCCTCCCGCTTGCTATAGTTATCGAGTTGTGCGTTTTACGTAACAGGAGAGAGGTTACCTATGAAGAATATTGAAGACTACATGAGAAGCATTCCGGATTTCCCCAAGAAGGGTATCATCTTCCGTGATATGACCAAGGCTCTGAACGATCCCGAGGGACTGAAAATGGTAATCGACTCCCTCTCGTCCTTCCTGGAGGACAAGGACTTCAATATCATAGGAGGAATCGAATCCAGGGGATTCATCCTGGGCATGCCTCTTGCCTACAATTTCCACAAGGCTTTCCTTCCCGTAAGAAAGAAGGGCAAGCTTCCCTGCGAGACTATCGAGGAATCGTATGACCTCGAGTACGGTTCGGCTTCCATAGAAATCGACAGGACAGCCGTAAAGCCCGGTGACAGAGTCATTCTCGTCGACGACCTCATTGCTACCGGAGGCACTATGAAGGCTGCGACGAAGCTCGTGGAGAGACTCGGCGGCAAGGTCGTAGGCATTCTCTTCCTCATGGAACTCGTGGACCTCAAGGGCAGGGACGTCCTCTCCGATTATCCGGTATATTCCGTAATAAAGTACGAAGGCGAGTGATTCCTATTCGGCCCTGTAGGAGTATTCTCCGCTTCCTCCGAGCTCGAAGTACCTTCCGACCTCTTCCGGTCTGAAGATTCCCTTTTCCGTAACTATTCCCGTGATAAGCTCCGGCGGTGTCATGTCGAAGGCGGGGTAGTAACCCTTCACGCCGTCGACTGCGGTTCTGACGCCCATTGCCTCGAGTGAGTCATCGGGGTTCCTCATTTCTATGGTGACCGTGTCGCGGGTGGGGTGGCCCTCGTCGGGGGCACCGGTGACGTAGACCGGAACGCCGAAGTGCTTTGCACAGATTGCTATCTGGCTCGTTCCGACCTTGTTGAAGACACAGCCATCAAGGGTGATTGCGTCTGCAGCACAGGTGAAGACGTCTACGTGTTCGTTTGCCATTACGAAGGCGGGCATGTTGTCGGTAATCACCGTGGTGTCGAAGCCCATCTCGTGACACACCGTCGCCGTGAGTCTCGCCCCCTGGAAGTAGGGCCTTGTCTCGGGACAGAAGAGACGTATGTTCTTATTCCGTCTTCTGCACTCGAGGAGCATCATCCCCACTATCGTTTCACCGAAGCACTGCGTCATCACTGCAGCGTTATCGGGAAAGCGGGAGGTGAGGTATCCGGCCATCGTGTGGATCTTGCCGTATCTGAGGTTGTTGGCGCCGATGCAGTAGTCGCGGATGGCGATATCTGCTCTCTTTCCATTTTCGAGGGCCTTTACGGCAGCGTCGACTGAGGCCGTTGTCAGGAGTTCCATCCTCTTCTTTGTCGTCGGCCGTGCGGAAGATATGGAGTCTGATGCGGCTCTGAGGTACTTTATCTGCTCGTCCTCAGGCCGATTCCTGCACTCCCATGCGGCAAGGGCCATCCCCATGGGAGCTGCGGTGTAGGGGCCCGCGCTCTGCGTGACCATGTCACGGATGGCGTCCCTTACCTCAAGGTGATTTCTGCATTCGACGAAGCTAACCTTCTGCGGATATACACGGCGGTCGAGTATCCGGACCATTCCGTTTTCATACCACGCTATATTCTCGTACCTCAGCATGAACGCAAGGCCTTCGTCTTCTCTTTCCATCGCTCTCCGTCCTTTTTCAAAGCGGCCCCCCGGAAGAAGAATGCTGCAGAGTCGTGAATTCGGAAACCTTATCACATGCAGGAAGGGAGGCCGTATATGAGAGAAGTGTAGCCCTCCGGCGCTTCTGCTGTCCACTGGAAACAAAGGAAAGAGTTTTTCATCCTTTCCCCTTTCCTTCAGTGTGGTACAATTCGGAGAGATAGAGGTTCTTTATGGTTGAAGGTTATTCGTACTCAATGTATACAGAAGCGGCTGACTACATCCGCTCCCGTCTTTCCTCCCTTCCCGATACTGCCGTCATCCTCGGCACGGGATGCGGTCCATTTGCCGACAGGATAAGAGACAGGGTCATCATTCCCTACAGAGATATTCCCCACTTCCCCGTAACCACGAATCCCTCCCACAAGGGGGAGATGGTTGCAGGATACATCGGAGAGAGGTACATAATCTGCCTCAACGGCCGCTTCCACTTCTATGAAGGCTACTCGATGGAGGAGCTGAAGATTCCCGTACACGTACTCCATGTCCTCGGAGTGAAGAACCTCGTCCTCACGAATGCCGCGGGCTCCTGCAATCCCGATATCCACCCCGGCGACGCCATGATCATAAAGGACCACATAAAGCTCTACGGAGGCTCTCCGATGCGGGGAGCGAACATTCCGGAGATAGGACCGAGGTTCTTCAGCGTATCAGATATGTATACAAGGGCCGTAAGGGAGAAGGCGAAGACAATAGCGAGTGACCTTACGATACACGAAGGAGTCTACATGTTCTTCCCCGGTCCCCAGTTCGAGACTGCAGCCGAAATAAGAGCCGCCCGTATCCTCGGTGCTGACGCTGTGGGCATGAGCACGGTCACCGAAGCCCTCACGGCCGCCCACTCATCGATGAAGCTGTTCGCCATCGCTCTCATCACGAACTGGGCTACCGGAATGACGGAGAGTGACAACGACGGCAGCGATGTCGACGCCACGGCAGCCGCGGCCGCTCCCGCATTCAGTTCGTACCTGGAGAAGGTTGTCGGGATTATCTGAGACTTAATCCCGGAAGTGACATTTCCGGCACTTTGGCAATGAGGGTTTTCTTCAGTTCACTGAGTTCTTCTTCGTCGAGAGAAAGTAGAGAGGAATCGACATGAGCTGTGCCGCAGCAGATATGACCACCATTGCGGTTATGTTCGTGTCGTAAAGGACTCCCAGAATCCAGCTTCCGAGGAACCAGAAGATTCCGAACGAGCACTCGAAGATGCCGTAGCCCGTGGCTCTGCTAAGTTTGGGAACCATTGTCGTTACGGCAGCCTTGAGTATTGATTCCTGTGCTCCCATTCCGATTCCCCAGAGCATTATTCCGATAAAGAGGGCCGGAACGGAATCCGTCAGGAACACGAAGACGGAGAATGGCGCCGAGAGAAGGGTGGAGAATACGAGAGCCTTCACTCCTGTCCTGTCGTAGAGAAAGCCGAAGACGAGGGCTGCGACGGCATCGACGAGCATTGCTCCGGCGTAGAGAAGGGGAAGGGCGGTGCTGTCGACGAGGGCTCTTTCCTGTACGTGCATTGCCACGAGGGAATAGTCGATGAAGCCGAAGGCGAAGAGGCTTATGCCGGCTATGTAGAATATGAAGTTCCTATTTATGGCGAAGGGGACATATTCCTTCCCGTCCGGTTCGAAGTGCTCGGGATTGGGGAACCTGTGCTTTGTGATGAGGAGCATTATGAGGGCGCATGCTCCCGGGATAGCGAGGAAAGCAAAACAGGAAGCATATATCTGGGTCTGCGTACCTTCCGTCCTGAAGAGAAGGATGACGTAGAGGAGCACCGGCCCCAGGAATGCTCCTGTCTGGTCGAGCACCTCCTGGATACCGAATATCTTTCCCACTCCCTCCCGGGAGGCGGCAAACGACATTATCGTATCCTTTGCGGGTTTCTTTATCGCCTTGCCCATTCGCTGCACGAGGAGGAGTGCACAGGCTGCCACCCAGCCGTGCTCTCCCACGAGAGCGAGGGCGGGTACGGCCGCTATGTCGAGAACATAGCCGAGTATCGTCATGGGCCAGTAGAGCTTCGTTTTATCGGTAATCCTCCCGAAGACGTAGCGCATTGAGTATCCGATGAGCTCTCCGAGTCCCGAAACGAATCCTATCGCCCCGGCAGAGGCGCCGAGGAGCGACAGATACGCTCCTCTTATGCTCGAGGCGCTCTCGTGCGTCATGTCCGAAAAGAGGCTGACGACTCCGAAGAGCAGTATGAACATCATCGCTGCAGACATCTTCCGCTTCTCCGTCTTATTCTTCATCGTCACCTCTCTCCTTCACGATTTTCGCCATTGTCTTGAAATCATCTTTGCTTTCCGCCCTGCACTTGAGATAGAGCTTCTCGAGAAGATTGGAGAATGTCTCCTGTTCCTCCTGTGTAAGGTCCTCGAGAAGCCATGAGTAGAAGAGCCTCTCCACCTTTGCCTTCGAGTTCTTGAGCTCGTCTGCCTTATCGGTTGCGTACAACAGCTGGCTGCGGCCGTCTGAAGGGTTGTTCTTCCGTGTTACATAGCCCTTGGTTTCCATTCTTGCTATCTGACGCGCCAGTGCCCCCTTGTCGAGGGCGAGGGAAGAGCAGATTTCCTTCTGCGTTATTCCCGGGTTCTTTCTTATCATGTGGAGGACGTCGAATTCCCCCGTTCCGATTCCGTCGGCACGGAGAGTGCGGGAAGTGAACTTTCCGACCTCTCTTGCTATCTTCGTGATTCTTCTTCTTGTAGTATCCATCGGGAGATAGTTGTAGTATCAACTAAATTACGTGTCAATACACTCAAGAAGAGAGATCAATGCAGATCCCTTACGCGGCAATCCCGGATGATGAGCGGGAAAGTATCCGGCACTCTCCGGAGAGTCCGGGCGGTGTTGTCAGGTGAAGCTGAACCTTGCGGGAGATATGTCATACGTCCATTCGGGGTTGTCCGACAGGAACATGACCATGTAGACGGGAAGATAGACGAGCTTTCCGTCTTTCTTCACGTTTCCCGGAGAGAGGACGACGGCTCTGTCTATTCCGTATCCGCTTATCCCGAGTACGTTGTCGAGTGCCGAGTGCCTTTCGTAGTCCTTGCCGCTCTTCACTTCTATCGGAAGGACTTTTCCCGCCTGTTCTATGATGAAATCGAGCTCGCCCTTCTTCTTGCTGTTGTAGTAGTAGAGTCTGAAGCCGTGTGCGGTAAGCTCCTGGGCGACGACGTTTTCATATACCGCCCCCTTATTCATGTCACCTTTTCCGCTTACAATCTGGAGTTTGCATGATTTCCCGTAGAGAGTGGTGAGAAGGCCTACGTCCGCCAGAAAGAGCTTGAAGAGGGTGTTCTTCTCGTTCAGCATCAGCGGAACTGTCGGCTCTGTCGTATTGAATACTCCCAGTGCGACACCGGCTTTCCATAACCAGACGAAGCTGTCTTCGACTCTGTCGTATCTGAGGGACTTTCTGAGGTCCGCGATTTTGAAGCGCTTGTTCTTTTCGTTGAGTTCGGACGGAATCTTCTCATATACATCCGAGATCATAAGCTTCCTGTCTTCGCTTTCATACTGCGTGAAATCCAGCTTGTACTGCTCGATGATGGATCTGTGTATCCTCATCACCCTCTCGATGTCTCCCGTGGTGCGGTATTCCTCGACTGCCGCCGGCATTCCGCCGATTATGAGGTAGAGAGAGAAAATCTCCAGCATTCTCCTGTGGATTACCTCGTCGACGGGAGTTTCGTCTGTGTATGAGGAGCGGAGGCTGTCGACTATCTTCTCGTCAGTATTGAAGACCTGCAGGAATTCCTCGAAATCCAGAGGATAAAGCGTCAGAGTCTCGAGGTAGCCTACGGGAGCAGAGCGCAGGTTCGTTATCTCGACTCCGAGAAGGGAACCCGAGAGAATGTATCTGAAGCGCCTGTCCTCCACGAGGAACTTGATCCTTGTTACGATTTCCCTGTATTTCTGTATTTCATCGAAGAAGATGATTGTCTTTCCGGGAGTAATCTTCTTCCCGCTGACGAGCGAAAGTTTGAGGATGAGATCATCGACTGTTGTTGCATCTCTCAGAATGTCGACGACGCCGCTCTGTCTGATGAGATTGAACTCGACCCAGTCGCAGCCT
>CAVILL010000111.1:0-5791 GCA_963643635.1 Sphaerochaetaceae bacterium
GGATGAGTCGCTTGAGGGCGTCGTAGTTGTCGTCTCCGCTTTTGCGGATGTCGTCGATACTGTCTCCGCTGTTGCTCTTTTTAGTGGAGCTAAAGCAAAAACAGAAGATGATAAAACTAAAAATAAACTTAAAAATACGAAGAATTTTCTGCACATCATTTTCCTTCCTTCACATATTTCTTGATATACTCAATGCCGTTTGCCGCAACAGCACCGAGGCCTTTTTCCTCCGCTTCTGCCGGAGTGAGAGCGACACCGTCTACTTCACAGAGGGGCTTGTCCAACTGCGGAGTATCACCGTTCATCTCGTAGCGCATTTCAGTTGCAAGACGGGCGATTTTCTCCTTTCTGGATTCTTCCTTATCTGTCACCGGATTTGAGATCACCTCCTCGGGAGTGCAGATAAAGCGAAAGCCGAAGTAGTTAAGTACCGCAGTCATGATTGCGAATACAAGCACCGTCTGAAGCCAGCTGTACGTGTTGAGAATCAGCCAGCAGAAGAGACCGAGAGCGATAACTCCCCAGACCATTGTCGCAAGGAACTGCTTACTTCTGTCGCCCTGGACAAGATGCAGCACAAGACGAGCGATAAGGAGACCGCCGAAAGCCGCAAGAACAGCCCAGAAGATGGAGTACAGTGCTCCAATCTTAGCGCCCCAGAAGAGCCCGGCAAAGAGGCCGAAACCAGTCACGACTGCCGTTACCGGATAGAGAACATACTTCTTCATGCTTTAGCCTCCTTCTTCTTGAAAATACGTGTAAAGAGTCCGACCCATCTGTCTTTCCGCTTTACAAACGACTCATGCACAACATCATAAAGCGCTGTGCAAGTAACCCACGCAAGCACGCCGTTAGCGAGACCGTAGGTGACGAAACCTTCCCCGAGGAGAGTTCCCCAGATAGTCGCAAGAAGGAGACCGAGAACGCCCAGGTAAACTGTAATAGGTACAATCCAGTTCTCCCGAGCCCGTGCCATCCAGACACCGACTACATTAAGAAAAACAACCAGGGAAAGAAGACTGAGATCCACGTGTAAAATCATAGTTCTTTCCTCCACGTTCAGAAAATTAAGAATTCTCCAACCTTCGCCAGAAGGGATACGAGGAGCGAGACAAATCCCCATCCTCTGGAATTCCTGCGTGCAGACTTCGTAACTGAGGTGTTCTCACTGAGGAGAGCTTTAATCTGCGCCGTGGAATCGAGGAGAGTGTCCATCTTACTGTCGAGAGTGTCGACACGCTCTTCAACCTTGTCCATTCTGGCTTCAAGCCGAGTTATACGTTCTTCTATCAAGTCCATAGTAAGAGTATAACGCAGAGGGAGGTTTAAAACGTCAGAGTTAGACCGAGGGAGAGGAACAAATCTTGTCCGGTGTAGACGAGCCCCGCATTGAGGAGCTTGTAAGAGATGGAGGAGGAGAACCCGATACGGGAGGTAAAGGGAGAGTAAAGAAAAGAGAGTGAGAGAGTCGGAGACTGCTTATAGATGGTTACGGTTTCAACAGGAATTTCCCTCTTCGTGAAGGCATGGAGGGAATTGAGAAAATCGAGAGAGGGGAGCTCCGATACAGTTTCCTCGGGAACGACTTCCTCTTCCGGAACAGCCGACGAATATATCAGCCACCCCGTCAGAATAATCGCCCCCGAGAGCAGGAGAATCAGCGTAAACTTCATCTGGAGGAGAGGATAGCTTCCGCCTCTTCCTGTGTCAGTGCCTTACCGACTACAGAGAGGACTTGCTCTTTGCTCCAGAGGCCGGAAATGTAGTAAGTGCGGATAGTGTCAAGCCAGTTCTTCATTGTGTACCTCCTCTGTGGGAATCTCGACTCCCGTCATAATCTGAATGTAGTCCAAGTCCGCTCTGAGCTGTGCATTCTGGGAGCGGAGTAAGTTTAAAGCATTCTCTCTTTCAATTTCTGTTTTGGATATTTTCTGCATAATTACCTCCTTGATTAAAGAACCACAAGCGGGAGGAGCCTAACTTTGTTACAAACGTCACCACTGTAAATCATTCCTGTTGAATGGATTCTCCACACATTGCATGCATTATAAAAATCGGCAGACCTAAACCATATATAGTTCGAATGATTATTATCATTAACAGGGAATGTACAGTACTGAGCCATTGCCTTATACCGCTCTACTGGAGAATCTGAACCGCTCCTCTCCTTCCAGTACGGGAGATAATTACCTTCACCTATGATTTGACTAGCAACATACATCTCTTCGAGAGACGGCAAGAAAGCTCTGTGATATCCAGTCATGAACTTCCCGCCGTTGCCCTGTGGGTTGTTGTAGGCAGTCTTGACTTGCACTGTTTTCAAAGCATTCACAAGGTCTGCGTCAAGGTACGAAAGAAAGCCGTTTCTTGCCGTGTTCTCATCCGACTCGCAATCCCAGTCGTCTTGAGCTACCCACCATCCCGTTCCGGCCTTGTCACTTTCAAGGAACTGAGCCACAGTACTGTGTTCGTAGTCGTTCCAACCATAGAAAGATTCTTGCATACAGTTGAGGTTGCCATTTCTCGTTGTATAAGCCATTGTGCCAAGGTCTGTCGCTCCATCAATCGCCGTACTTGTCACAGTTGCGTCTGTGTAGAGCAGTTTCCCGTCGTTGCCGTAGGTTCTGACGGAAGTATCGCTCTGTGCATTATCAAATCTACGAAAAGCGTTCAGCCTCCCGCCTGCGGGTACATCATGAGTTAGGGTGAAGTACCATTCAAGCGTCGTCAGCTTCGACCATGTCTGTGCAAAGCTGACCTTATAAGAGCCTGCTGATAAGCCTGTAGGACACCTTAGAAAAGCACGATACTGGGAGTACTGGATGTCCCAGGGCGTGCTGTACATAGGCTGAAAGATAGCCCTGTGCTGTGCCGTTGTCCCGTCTGCAAGTATCACATCCCTGTTGTTATCCACGACTATCAGAGGGTACTCATACACTGTTGACCCGTCCGTGAAAGTGGACATGATAGCGTCTCCGTTTGCATAGTTGTCCTTGAAAGTGTTGTTGTTTATCTGGTCTATGATAGCAGCGAGTGACGGGTCACCATCATGTGTCTTCACATACTCCACCAGATTTCCCGCTGTGATGTACTTGCCCTCATTGCCCCTTATTGCAAGGAGTTTATCGTCCGACTGAGGGAAGGACATCTCCGTATCCGCATGTATCCCCTTCCCCGAGAGATAGTTCTCCACTTGCTGAAGTTCTTCGTTAGTTAATGCCATAAGTCCTCCTTAAATCTGTCTGAACTGGAGTCTGTTGTTAAGGACTGCCACACCATTCTCCCCCGTACCTCCGGCCGTGAAGAGATAGTCTTCGAAAAGGACGCCAAGAGAGATATCCGCCTGTCCTTCAATGTCCGTTATCCCTATCCGGTAAATCTTCCCTCTTTCTATCGGGAGAGAAGGCATGAATGAGCCGGACATTTCGGCATAAATCCTCCCCGACTGAATACCGAGGTTAGTGAGAGTCGCCGAAAACTTAGCTTCCCCTGTCGAAAAATCGTTTACTGTCAAAATCATATATCCTCCTACACGGGTGTCGTGTATAACGCACCCCCGTCTATAAGTTCCTGTGTCAGATATTCCCCTCTGGCACGCAGTACCATACCCATGACACTGTATTCCGAGTGCAGCACATCTACGGGAGAGTCAGAACAGCATGTCAGATAGTCACCCCTGACTATATCTGTAGCACACGGATAAATCGTCGCCGTGACATTCAGGGCTTTCCTGAGTGCTCCCTCTCCCTGAAGGCTCAGTCGGTACGCCCCTTCCCCGTAGGAGTTGAGTGTCAAGTTGTCCGGAAATCCCGAAATAGTGCCTTTTTCTTCGGCTCCGTAGTATTTCTGCACCCATAACCCATTCTCGTATCTGCTGAGCCATATATATGCCTTACCCGTCATTGAACTGCTGAGAACCTTTACCACGTCAATGATGGATTCTCCCGAGGGCTTTGTGCAGTAAAAGTACCATGTTTTCTTCTCGCCTGCTTTGGCTCT
Source organism: Sphaerochaetaceae bacterium (assembly GCA_963643635.1). Classification (GTDB taxonomy): domain Bacteria; phylum Spirochaetota; class Spirochaetia; order Sphaerochaetales; family Sphaerochaetaceae; genus Ornithospirochaeta. Next base: position 4,000 of record CAVILL010000111.1, read on the forward strand.
TTCGACACTGTAGCTTATGCTCCGGCTCTTACTGCTGTTTATACTTATGAGGTCGCTCGCATAAATCAATTTGCCACTGCCCCCCATACCTTAAATGCCGTTCCTTCAGCGTTGACATTCCCCGTCAGATTCCCCGTCAAGTTCTCCGCATACACCCCGCTGAACTTCTGCGTACTGCTCCCGACACAGCTTTCCGCACTCTTCGGGAAGATGTCGGAGACGTAGACGCCTTTAGCTTTTGTCGTGTAAGTAATGCTATATGCCGTTACCCATTCCGACTCTGCCCTGTACCCCGACTGCAAAGTATACGTCGTCCCCGTCCCCATAAGGATAAGGCTTGTCCCCGTTGCGGTCATGCCGTAGCCGGACACGTCCACTCCGTTGTACGTACCGCTTGTGACTGTAGCACTGAGTGGAGACGTTATCGGGGAGGTATATGTCAGATAGCCGTATTTCGGCACATCCCCGTGCCACTCCGTCAGCTCCGTCCCTACATCAAAAATGTATGCTAAATCACTGTCAAAGACTGCGAGTCTTTCCGACATGTAGTCTGTCGTCGAGTTGACTGTGACGCACAGTTTCCACCCGATAACGTTGTCAGACGAATCCTTATATCTTATCCAGAGCCTCAGACTGTCGGCTGTCAGACTGAATCCGGCCACGTCTAAGTTATACAGAGTCGAAGGCAGATAGTCATACGGAGTCTTTGTGCCGTAGTACCACATCGACATAGTCCCATAATAGACAGTCACACCGCTGACAGTAGCTGTCGAGAACCCGCTGAGTTTAGTGTAAAGGAGGGATATACAGTCTTTGAGCTTGTATCTCCACCCGCTTGTCGGGAAACTCTCTCCTGTCCACGCAAGAGGGGAAGTCTCCGTCTTGTTGCTTGTCGAGAGGGAATCACTTTCTATCGTAGAACCTTCACGGAGGGAAACGTTAGAAAGTTCGGCGTTGCACGCTTTCAGCTCCCCGTCCTTGTTGAGATAGAATCCGGTTGTCAGATTGCCGTTCCCGTCCTTCGTCAGATTGCCGTTCTCGTCATAACCCTTAGTGATTACCCCGTCTGTATATTCGGCACTCCTTATCTGCTTTCCTACAGTCAAGTCCTGTGCCATGAGAGACTTTGTGTTTATTTTATTAGCGGTAATTGTTTCCGACGCTATCTCGTTAGCAGTAATCGTCCCCGGTGCTATGACATTCGGAGCATTCAGCTGAATCACTCCATCCTTAATCGTGATTCCCGTGACAGTATTTCCGCTTGCGTCCGTGACTTCTCCCGTTGCACTTCCGCTCACGACTTTGAGAGCTATGGATTCCTTTGTGACGGAAAGTTCGGACTGTACATTCGAGATGTTCCCCTCGTTTGTCCCGACTCTCACTTCCAGTCCCTGTGCCGTCTGCGTAACAGTGGAGATGTCATTCCTCATGCTCGCCCCGGTACTGCTGTCGTAGCTTGTTATCGCACTCTCAATCAGCCCTCCCGTCTTCGTGATTTCCGTTATGCTTGCTTCATTCGCACTAATCCGAGCGTACACCTCCGAACAGTCAGTACCGACAAGTTTCGCTTCGCTCCAAGTTACATCTCCGGCAAGCCCGCCGGAGGGCACGACCTTATATCTGCACCACAGCAGTTTGCCCGTCCCCTGTATCGACGGCATTGTGTCCGAGAAGTCACTCTCTGCCGGGGCATTTCCTTCTGCGTCGCCAAGGGCATACTGATACATAGTACACTGTCCCGTCTTCCCCGTAGCTCCCGTGAATAAGAAGGGAGTACCGTCCTCTGATGTCT
>CAVILL010000112.1:0-5451 GCA_963643635.1 Sphaerochaetaceae bacterium
GTGCCTGTATACGGCCTTACCACACCTGAAAAAACGACAGAATCGCCGTCCTTTATCACGGCCGATAAATTACCATCTGCCGTCATAAGATACGTCAGAAAGCCGTCTGTCGGCCTTACAGAGAGCGATACGGAGGAAGTAGCGTGCTGTCCGTTCTCTCCGCAGTTCTCATTCCACGAAAAACCTTCTCTGAGTATGTCTAAAGTGTATGTCCCTATCTTTAAAATCATGCGTACCTCCAGTGCGGGAGAAGCCCTGTTCTCTGTGCTCTCTCGATTGCTCTGAAAACGTCCTCTTCCTTAGAGCCGCCCGAGCAAGTGATGTTGAGATATATAGCTCCTCCCTCTCTGTCTCTGTTCACGAAGTCTTCGAGTTTGGAGAGCGGGATGACCGCTTCATGCTCTGCACCCTCTCCGATGAAAGCATGAGTCGGACTTGTGACGATACCGCCTTCGGCAAGGGATGGAGTGTATGTCTGCTGACTGATTGTTGCGAACTGCATTCCCGTGTTCGCTGTCAGGAGAGCAGAGAGAGTCGCTCCGATCCATGGGGCAGAGGCGTACTTGCTCCATATATCGACAAGGCCTTCGGCGAAACTGATGGTTGCGTTAGCATAGGAGTTCGCCTGTTCTGCCTGGAACTTCTTCTTCTCTATTTCGTTCAGTTTTGCGTTCTTCTCTTCCTCTGCCATCTCCGAATTTTCAATCTGCTCTATCTGGTTGTCGTAGTATGCATCAGTAAGGGAGAAGATGCCGGAGAAACAGGAGAGAGCGGAAGAGTAGATGTCGGAGAAAGCGTCCGACCATGAAGTGGCTGTCTCGTTCGCAAGACTTTCTATCTGTTCGTTGATAGCTTCAAGAGCTTCTTGATAATATGGAGCATCAATGCTCCCCGCATCTATCATCTCCTGTGCAGTATTAGCAAGACTTTGTAGCCTCATAAGTTTTATGATTTTTTCTCTCGTCTCCGAGTAGCCCAAAATCGTGAGGTTATCCTCTACCGCCTTGTCAATTAATCTATCGCCGATAGTCTTCAGAGAATCCGAAACATTGCCGACGGATGTTTCAACCGTTTTTGCAGATTCGTCTATTATCTTGTTACTCTTTTCACGTGCTTTGATTTCAGCATTGATAGCTGACGTAAGCGCATCAGCGAACTCCATCGTGTACGTTGACCATTCTTCGCCCGCAGTTGTCCAGATATTTTTGAGGGCTTTCTCCATGTTTGCATCAGTCCACGATGTAAGGTCTATAGTACCGCTTTCGTTAAAACTGTCTCTTGCACTCTTGAGTGACTTTGTGTAACTGGCTTCCCTCTGTGCTGCTTCAGCCCACTCCTCTATCTTCAGAAGCATCTTATAAAGAGCATCCAGAGCCGGAGTGATACTGTCCAACAGTGCATTACCGAGATTCTTCTGTACTCCCGTCCATGCCTCGTTTATCTTGTCTATTTTCTTCTGTGCCTCTTCGTTCTCTTTGAGAGCTTCGGAGACACAGCTCTTGATTCCTTTGTAAACACCCGTGATGATAGTGGAGACAGTGAGAAACTTCGCTCCCGTCTCGACTATCTTTCTGACGGAATCCTCAGAGCCTTTCTTCATGGTCTGTGACCACAAGGACGCCGAGTCGTTCGCCTTATCCGTCTTCTTCTTGACTGTCTCGATATTGTAGCCGAGTGCCTGAAGCTGTTGTGCAGCATCCTTGACGTTGGCCCCGACCTTTATAGTCAATGTCGCGTTAGAAGCCATTATATCATCCTCATCTGCGGGAAGTACACCATGTGCAGCACATCCAGCGCATCAAGCATCTCGATAAGCGGTGCCGGGTAGTCTCCCCATCCTCCGCCCTCCGGTAAGCCGTATCTCTTCCATCTGGAAAAGAACTGCACCATCCGCATGGCTTCCCTGTTCTCTTTCGCTTTCCTGATTTCCGCTCCGGTAGTCCATCTTTTAACTTTATCAAGGTAGATATCCCTTCCCGGTGCATAGTCAGTTGTAAGTCGCTCCTCCACCATCAGAGAGTAGAGGAGCGTTGTCAGTTTTTTATCTCGACGGGGAGAGTCGCAGCCTCCATGACGAAACCGCCGATGGCTCTCATCGCAAGCATGGTCTGACCGCAGTTGATGAAGTCTTCCACACTGTCAAAACCGTCGATTCTGGTCAGGAACTTCCTCACGATGTCGGAATCTCTGACCTTGATTTTTCCGCTCTCGTCGACCGGAGCGTTGGAGAGTATATCCTCCATTTCAAGCGCTGTGGGAATCTTGATTTCAAAACGGACTTTCTCTTCACCCACCTCGAGAACGCCCTTCCTTGTCTTTTCCCAAACCATGCCTTACTCCTATGCAGTCATACCCGTTACGCTGAGAGCACCGTTGCCCTGGAAGTTTACAGAGAGCGAAGTCTTCTCGCCCTGAGTCGCAGAGATGCTAGCCGAAGTAACTTTGATTTTTCCTGTAAAGGAAACCTCGTTACCCGCCTTGAACTCGCATGTAAGCTCCGTGTCAGCGTTAGTGATGATTTCTTCGACTATTCCCTTGTGTTCAGCACTGTCAAGAACGACAGCGTTGAAGCTACCGCTCCAGTCTTTGATAGTCGACATGTACTCTCTCCAGGTCTTGCCGAGAGATGTAACGTCAGAGGAGCCCTTATTTACAGAGAGGCTCCATGTATCAATATACCCTATGACTTTCTCGCCGATTTTCAGCGAGCCGTCACATCCGCACTGTTTTGCCATTTTCTATTCCTCCGTAGAAGGCAGAGTATTCCTTGCCTTCGGTCTTTATCATAACACGCCGACACACCGGACAGATGTTGAAGCGTGTCTCATACATCCTGTTACAGTGAGGGCAGAACCATTCAGTCGTTTTCTTTTTCACCATGCCTGTCTACCTCGAAGTCGAACTCCACAGTTATGAAAGCCATTGCCGGAGAGTATGCACTCTCGATCGCTTCGGATGCTGTGATGTGCCCGAGGCCTCCGAGAGTACAGTCATACCGGATAAGGTCTTCGACGATATCTTCCCATTTATCCCCATCGGCTTCGCCTTCTTCCGGAGTTGCCGTCGGATAAACTATACCGAGTTGAGCATGATAAATAGTAAAGTCCCTGTCGTTGACCTCCCTTGACGGGAGAGCAAGAAAGAGAGTAGGAGTCACCGGAGCAGAGCCGAGTGACGCAGTCTGACCCGTGAGGACGGAGTCGAGAAGGATAAGCCCCTCAGTCTCCGCTTCGGTGTTCAGCTTCAGGAGAAGATAGTCTCCCAGGTCTTTTATCAGCCGTGCTTTACTCATGTTCTGTCCATTTCTCCTTCATGTTTTCTTGCCATCTTCGCAAGGCCCTTCTCGAACATCCATGCAAGCTCTGCTTTCGTGTTCGCCGCTCCTCCCCATGCCTTCCATGCCTTCGAAAGAAACTTCTCGTTCCCTGTCCGTCTCAGGTTCTTCATAAGATAGTTGAGAGAGTAACGTCCGGCATAGAATCCGGCGTGTTTCTCCCTCTTCCACATCCTCTGAGCGCTCTTCGGGAGCCAAACCGTGAACTTGTCTCTGTGGTGCCATCCTCGCTTTCTGTAAGATGCTGTGTCCTCACTTCCGACTTTGAGTCCGGCGACCTGCCCCGAAAGCCAGAAAGTTCGGACATAGTCATCAAACGGGATAAGAGCACCGACCTTTCCGGTTGCGTCGGTAGCATTTCCAAGTCCGGCCTGTGCCCAGTTACCGAGCTGTTTCTGGGAGATTTCCTCCTCAAACATCTCAGCCATTACAAGGCAGTTGGTCTGTATCTTGAAAATAGCCATCAGTAGACGCACCTCCGGAATTTGTCGAGCGAATTTTTCACAGGTTGCGGAAGTTCGTACTGCTCCAAAGTCTCACTCCCCATGTCAGTAGTTCTGGAGGTAACTCCTATCATGTTGGAGTTGAGCATTTTGGCCCAGTGCTGAACTGTTAGAGCTATGGCCTGTTTTAAGATACGGGGGACAGAGGTAGCATACCCGAGAGAGTACGCCACTTTTATCTGTCCCTCGGTGGGGACTGTTAAAATGTTGGTTCTGTCGTTGAATGAGTATGACTCTGCTCCTTCGACTGACACGATACTCTTAACCGGATGCTTTGTGAGGATGTACTTTTTCTCGCCCGAGAATGTCTCCTCATACTCGCCGTCAAGAGAGATGCCCGCATAAGCAAGCACCTCTTCCTCAGCAGTAGCAAGAAGATTTTCATACTGAAGGCGGTTGTTATCCCTTAGTGTCGGCATACCGTAAAGAGTCTTGAGTTCATCGAAAGTAACCAGAGCCATATATCACCTCACTTAGAGAGAATCACGCTGAATGCTGTCGGCTGTGCGACCTTACCATCGTATCTGACAGTTGTCTTGACTCCGGTCTGGTTGTTGCCAGCATAAAGTTCGTACAGGAGCTGAACGTCGATAGCTTCCCTCTGCCCTACGACATACTGTGAGAAGTCACCGGCAAGGAAAAGACATGCGCCTGATGCTGCTTCCGGCATCTGGTCGGAGATAACGACCTCATGACCCATGATACGGGAGAGCTCTTCATTCTGCGGGAAGATGTATGTTCCGGCACTGTCCTTGAAGCCGTGAATGACATCAGCCATAGCCTGAGAAACGACGACTGTGCAGTTAGCCTTATAGCCCTTGAGGTTAGACATAGCCTTCCTGACTTCATCCCATGTGAGAGTGAGAGTCGTTGCACTTGTTGCTGTGACGATTCCGCTCTTCTTGATGATGCCTTCAATGGCATTCGTGCCTGTTCCGAGGAGGATTTCGTGGTCAAGAGTGTTTGCGATAGCTCTTGCGATAGCTCCCTCGACATAAGCGACAACGTCGAATGTTGCGTCTTTGATAAGGATGTTGCTGACCTTGGAGATACATGCAAGCACCTTCGGGGAGAGTGTAACTGCACCGACTGTCGGCTCGCTGACTCCGATAGCATTGCCTTCCGTTACGTAAGAGACTGTCGGGAGGCCTGTCTCAACGGGAACAGCAAGGTCGGAAACGAGTGTTCTGACATCACAGTGTCCGAGGATGTTTGCATACTGACCGATTTTCTCGATGACCTCAGATGCCATCTCTCTCGGCATTGCATCAGCGAAGTTAGTCTTTGCCTCGATAGCCTCCACAAACTTTCTCGACCATCTCTGGCTCTCTGTCATGACCTTCTCGGGAGAAGTCGGCATCTGCCTTGACTCCATAGCCATGAGGCCCTTTACCTCATCCAGTCTCTTGTCGAGTGCTTCGAGCTTCACGAGTGCATCGTCGCCGAATGATTCATAGACGGATGCTTTCAACTCTTCAATCTTCTTGATTTCTTCATCGTACTTCATTTTTATTTTCTCCTATTAACAAGCCGACTTATGATTTCCTTCCGTTTCTCGGGAGAGAGGGATTCCTTAGACTCCACTGAGTCATGACCATTGTCTTCCGGCTCCTC
>CAVILL010000113.1:0-5353 GCA_963643635.1 Sphaerochaetaceae bacterium
ATTATGAAATTAGGTAATCTTGTATAAGAGTAAAGACAGAAATGCATGGCTGCAACGAGGAGAAAAGTGCCTGTTGATAAAACAGAGAGTCGTCTGAAAAGTACATGCTTACTGATTTGCTCTACATCTCAGTTGAATTACAGAGTAAGACTTGGTAAGTCCGGCTGCTGGTTATTCTGAGAGAACTGTCATTTGTGTGTAGTCCTTTTCTTATCTTCGGTGGAGTAGAGTGGTGTAATTCGAACTTGCCCACTCATTTGCCTGAAAAAAAGAAAAGGAAAGTGTGCAAGTCTGATTCCTGATGTTTTTGATAGTGTGTTTCATGGGAGACGATCTGAAGCGGTGGTTTCTGATAGTTGGTGATGTGAGTAAAGGCGGCCGTACGCTGTTTCTGAGGAGGACGTAGATATGAACAGGGAGGATGGATTGGAAACTGCAGCGTCATATTCCTCTCCCGGAGCGGGGCCTGGGAATTATTTCATAATGAAGAGCGGCGGCGATTCCTTTCTTCTCGATTTCATGAATGAGATATGCGCTCCCTTTCCTGCAGAGAGACCTGTGTCCCGGCCTTTATTATTGAAGAGCATTTCGTATGTCTGTCTGCCTCGGTGTCCTCATTATCTGCGGGATGAAAAGTTCCCTTCTTTCTGAAGTGTGAACTGCCACTTCCGTTTTGAATGGTAATATGGGTATAGGTTTTTAATTCAACAACAAACATTCAACATACCCTTATCCCGGGTAAAGGAGACGAAGATGGCAGACGCAGTTACATTCGATGACTTACAGAACGACAGACTCTGTTCGACAATCGTGAAGATGATCAGAAGACTTGAGACACTTCCCGTAAAGCCCGGAATCAGAAAGATGGCTCTTGAGTCCCTGAGAAAAAATCTGATGATGGCCGTAGATGCTCTATTCGAGGAAGATGATGAACTCTCCGGAGAAGATCGGGCTGACAGGGCTGCTCTTTTCTTTGAAATGGAGAACGTGGGGGCAGTCAGTGACGATGCTCAGTATTACAACGTGAACGGAATGGATTCGGAGTCCCTCAACGACTTTACACGCAGGAATCTCCTGAAGTGCTCCAGGGAACTCGGGGCCTTCGATCTCTCCGTCGACATCGACATCTGGAGAGTGGTCTGCAACTTCAACGAAATCCTCGCTGAAGGAGTGGTCAGGGAGAGGCTCGAATCTGTCGGTGCTCCGGAAGAGGTAAAGGATTATACGGCATACCGCTACTTCTCCCTCCTCTATGCAGTGCGGATGGAGTACGGGTACGGTCTTATCGAATCACTGGTTCCGTCGGATGCCCCGGATGAACTGGAATCCATTTTAGAAAAGGAAGGAGAGAAGATTTCCTCGGCATACAATGAATATATCGAGGAATCTGAAGCAGTTACGGATTTCATATATGCCTGCCTCTCCTGTGAGGCATGAAGCTAAGAAATCATAAGGAGGATGATGCAGTGGATTACCCGCAGTTCAGAAAGACGGCCGAGAGCCTGTGTGCAGAGGACAGGGAGAAGGAACGCATTGAAAAGGAATTCGCTCTCATTGAAAAACGGGGCTGGGAGAAGTACATGGCTCTCTTTGCCGGAATACTGGGGAAGGAGAGAAGTCCGGGCCGTCATATTTCCTCTGGCGGAAGCATAAGGCATTCTCCTATGCTCTTATGAAGGTTGTCGAACCCGGAAGAGATATCTCCTGCCGCCTCGGTATGAAGAATCAGAATGGCCGTGACAGGAGGGAACTTATCGTGGTCTCCCAGTCTCCCGTACCCGATGAGGATATTTCCCCTATGTGGAAGCCGTCTGACATGCGCAGTGCGGAGGAGAAGGAGAGACTGATGAAGTATCTCATAATCACTCTGCGGTCTTATCACTGTTTATGAAGTGAAAAGGAGAAGCTGATGGAAAAGAACGAATACACACTTTTCAGGGAAAAGACGGAGAAGGCTTTATCCGGGAGCGTTGACGGAGAAAGAGCCGGCCTAGAATTCGATCTCATCGAAAGGCGGGGCTGGGAGAAGTATGCCGTCGCGCTACAGAGAATTCTCAGAGGTGTCAGGAGGAATCTGCCGGATACGGCTCTGTCCGGAACTGCGTCGGATTTGAAAATCTTCGGCGGCAGCGGCAGTGACAGCGTTATGGAGAGGCCTCTCAATGCCTCGTTCTCCGTCGTGTGGCCATTCGGTGAAATGATCGAGAAGGACATGAGAAGGCTCCTCTGTATCTTCAGCAGGAATCTCCGCGGACTGGAACTCCATACGGAGAAGCGTGTCCTCACTGAAGACTTCATGGGAAAGACGGTAATGGTTGTAATGTCAGAGGAGGTTCTCGACGGGGACACTGTCAGCACGATTGCAGACGAAATCAGGAGCGGCAGAGCCGGCAGTCCCCTCCTTATGAAATACCTTGTTCTTACCGTAGATGCGCATTTCGGACTCTCTGTTGATTTGAGTAATCATCTCTGACGCTGCAGAAAAGAAGAACGTTTTACGGGAGAGGAGTCTGTTCATATATCTTTTGCCTGTTTCCTTTCTGTCGGGTTAATATGTAGGGAGAGATGCAGGGCGTGATTATGCCCTGTGTTGACTATTGAAAGGAGTTTCGGGAGATTCTTCCCGATTGAATGTTATGAATTATCCGACGTTTCTCAGAAATATTGATGCTCTCACAGCCGGGAGTGACAGGGAAAAGCTCTGTGCTTTCATACACGAACTGGCTGGAAATATCCCCGATAGTAATCGTGAGTATTTTTTAACTCTTCTCAGGAATTTCTGCGAATCAGCAGAAAAGTCTCCCGGAAATGATTCTGATAATCTCCCGGAAAAGATTGACAGAATACTCGGAAGGCTCGAGGAAATACAGGAAAATGAAATCAGACTGCAGAGCGAATACAATAACGAATGGAACTGCTGGAACGATGATGAGTGGAATGAGCAGTATTTCTTCTCCGATCCCGAGGGCATACTTGATGATATAAACGAGGCGCTGTCGCTGATTCATAAATCAGTGGATCATGAGGAATACTCAAAGGGGTATGCCCTGGTGCTTAAGCTTTCCGAACTCTCGCTCGAGGTCGACGGAGCCTACAGTGACGGGGAGATGAATCTGGACAACCTTTTTTCCTATCAGCTTCTGGACGGCAGTTTCAATACGGTTATGAAGGAATCAGTGTTCCTTGCATGCATGGGGTGCGGTGACGACAATCCTGCCGAGGCCATGCTTGCTGTGATAGATAATCTTCACAGTAGTACAGTTCCCCTGGAAGAAATCATTGAGATGGGAGACGGAAAGATAGACACAGCATCTCTTCTTCCGCTCTGGATTGAAGCTCTGGCTTCAAGATCCGGCTGGGAAACCGGCAAACTTCTCGATAAAGCCGTGACGATGCTTGACGACGACAGACTTGCTCTCGACTATGCCTCCAGATATGCCTCAACCTATCCGATTATATACGTGAATGTCCTTCGTAACGGTCTGCATGTCACTACTGAAAAGATGCTGGAAATCGGACTCAGGGCAATGAAGGAAGTCAGAGAAGATTCAGCTTTACGGAATGATGTATGCCTCTACACTGCGGAATATGCCTTGAAGTCCGGCAGACAGGACATTGCCGAGAACTGCTGGATGGAGGCATTCAGAACTGAACCCTGTGTTGTTGATTATCTCCGGTTGAGGCTGCTTACCGGGGACTGGGACAGTTACCGCGACAGAGTGAGAGAGGTTTACACGGCGCAGAAGAATACCAGAAATATTTCAGTTCTCAGGTTCCTCGATATGGACTTCGAAGGCCTGATGAGTAATCTGGTCGTATCGGAAGACTGCGCACGTTCATCTTCCGCAATGGAGTGTGTCACGCTTTTCCTGATACTGCTCTCAGATGGAGCGACAGGGGAGGGAATGGAGGCCATGTTGAAGAATGCTGTTTACGAATCCCGCTTCACCACGAAAGGATACACGTTTGGAACAGATCTCGAAGACGACAGACCTGATACGGTTCTTTTCAGCGAATGCTTCGACAGGTGGAAGAGGGATGTCACTCTTGATGAAGCAGTATGCAGGAAATGGATCAGAAACATTGACAGATGGATACAGTTCTACGTGCAGACTGCCATGGATAACAACGACAGAGTCTGCTACAGATCATGTGCTCAGTATATTGCCGCTCTCGGAGAAGTCGAGGAGAAACGCGGAAGCAGAGGAGCAAAGCAGCAGCTCATGGTGACATACAGAAAATTGTACTGGAGACGGCGTTCCTTTGTTGATGAACTTGTGAAATTCGGTTTCAGAAAGTAACAGGACGCGGCGTAGGTCTGTGTCGCCTCAGGTTGTTTTTTTAGCTTCTCATGTATGTTATCTGAACGAGATAACCACAGAAAATCGGTGATTCCTTGCGGTTATCTTCTGTAATGCCATGGCAAAAGAACTGATTATCGGCCGCGAATATGAAATGCAGCTCCTCGAGGAGTGAAGAGAATCGAAAGAGTCGCAGCTTGTTCTGGTTTACGGGAGAAGAAGGGGTGGAAAGAGCTTTCTCATCAATCAATTCTTCGACAACCGCTTCGATTTCAAGCTTGTCGGTGACAATCACCTGAACAAAGACGAACAACTTTTCAACTTCTGTGATTAACTCAGACGGCAGTGGAAGAGGGATATCGGGATTCCGAAGACCTGGAGGGAGGCGTTCTTTCTCCTGAGGGATTATCTTGAGGAATTCACAGACGACGGAAAACGCATCGTCTTCTTTGACGAGATGCCATGGCTGGATAACCGGAAGTCCGGTTTCCTCGAGGCTTTCGAATACTTCTGGAACAGCTTCGGAGTCGCCAGAAACAACCTGATGCTCATTGTCTGCGGCTCAGCATCCGCATGGCTTGTCGACAACTTCGAACACAACAGGGGAGGGCTCTTCAACTGTCAGAACTGTCGTATCTTCCTCGAGCCGTTCAATCTGTACGAAACAGAGAGGTTCCTCAGGGAAAAGAAGGGGATAAACTGGAGCCGTTATGATATTGCCCAGTGCTACATGATTCTCGGCGGTATTCCGTACTATCTGGACAGACTGTCGAGGAATCTCTCACCGGACGGGAATATAGACAATCTGTCCTTCAGAAAGAGGGGAGTACTGTGGGATGAATTCGACAATCTCTACAGAACCATGTTCTCCTCATGCGGAAACTATATAAGGATAGTCGAGGCTCTGTTCACGAAAAGGTCGGGTATGAACAGAAAGGAGCTTATTGCGGAAACCGGACTCAGTGACAACTCAGCCTTCACCGACATGCTCAGGAACCTCTTGGATTCGGGATTCATCCGCTTTTACAGGGTATTCGGCAACAGAAAGAGGG
>CAVILL010000114.1:0-5251 GCA_963643635.1 Sphaerochaetaceae bacterium
TCTTGTGAGTGAGCTCTGCAAGCGGGTTGACCTGGTCCATGAACTGCGAGAGCTGCGAGGAACCGAAGAACTCCCTGACGGCACCGATGACGGGCTTGATGGAGATGATGTCCTGCGGTCTCACGTCGTCGTCGGAGATGTTCATCTTGTCCTTGGCGGCCTTGACCATCTTGCTGAATGCGTCGCCGAGGCTGTTCTCGAGAAGCTCCCTGACGGTTCTGACTCTTCTGTTTCCGAGAGAATCCTCGTCGTCCTTGGGGAACTTTCCGTCGCCGAAGTCCATGATCATTCTCGTCGTGCAGATGACATCCTCGATTGTGAGGGTCGTGCTCTTTATGTACTTCTCCTCGTCCATGCCGAAGAACTTCTTGTTGAGCTTGTAGCGTCCGATCTCGGAGAAATCGTAGCGGTTTGGATCGTTGAAGAAGTCCTTGTAGTAGCTGATGACCTTGTCGCTGTCGGTTGTCGTTCTGATGTGCTGGGGAAGGAATGTCTTCCACTTCTCCGCAACATAGCCGATGTAGAGATCCTTGAATTCCCTGCCTTCCTCTCTGTAGATGCGCTGACAGTTCTCCCACTTCTCCTTGTCGAATGCGAGGCTGCGCTTGTTGAGAGCCGACACATCGCCCTGGATGACGCGGTAGATGAAGATCTTCTCCTGCTGGAGGGTCTTGAGTACAGCCATCGACGGAAGGTCGTCGAGATTGGTCTCCTGGGTATCCACGACCTCGATGTCCTCGATGCCGTTGTTGTGGAGTTCCTGGAGGTTGATTGCGCCGATTTCATCGCCTGCGCAGAAGAGAACGTTTCCGTCCTTCTTTATGTCCTTATATGCGAAGCGCGGGAAATGTCCGTCGTAGTCGGATGTGCTGATGAGCTCGGAGGAGTAGAACTGGGATACGATCTCGTCTCTCGTCTCGAGGCCCAGCATACGCATGAAGAAGGTCACGGGGATTGCAATCTTCTTGAAGGACTGTGTGTCGTCCTTGCTTCTGGGGGATGTTGCGTAGATGAGGTTGTGGACGGCGCCGTAGATCAGCGTCTCCTTGCTCTTCTTGCCCTCCTCCTGTCCGGAGAGGGAGAAATCGACCTTGTTCTCCTTGTCATCGACGTTCGTTCTCTCGAAGACGAACGAGAGCATGGATCCGAGATAGGGATAGAGGTTCGCCGCGAAGAGCGAGGACTTGAGACCCTTCTTGTTCATGTTCTTGAAGATGACGCCCGGGGAACGGACAATCGAGGAGACGATGACTCTTTCCGAGCCGTTGATTATGAACGTACCGCGATCTGTCATGACGGGGAAGTCACCGAAGAAGATCTCCTTCTCCTGAATCTCTCCGCCCTTCTTCTCGAGCTGGATTCTTACCTTGACGGGAACACCGAACGTACTTCCCTTTCTCTTGCACTCGCTCTCGCTCTTTGCCGCGAAGACATCGGAGGGGTCGACTGAGTAACCTGCATAGTTTACAGTCATCCCGCCGTTGGGTGCCTCGATGGGGAAATAAGTCTGGAACAGATGTTCGAGTCCGTACCTCCTGTCGGGTTCCTGTCCGTGCATGATCTTATCGAGCTGCAGGAAATCCTTGTAGGATGCAGTCTGAATCTCTACAAGATTCGGAACAGGATACTCATTGAGTACTTCAGAACCGATGTTGACTCTCTCAAATACTTTACCGTTGCCGGCCATATCGTTGTACCTCCACAATGGAACAGAAGCTGTTCCGGGGCTTATACCAGGGGTTTGATTCCATTCCTCAGGAATAGACGGCAAAGCCCCAGTGCCCCTGGGGAACACTGGGTGCCGTTATGATAGCGGTGTTATTTGACTTCGATGACACAGCCTGCAGCTTCGAGCTTCTCCTTGATGGATGCAGCTTCTTCCTTGCTGACTGCTTCCTTGATGACGCCGCCGTTCTCGCAGAGTTCCTTTGCTTCCTTGAGGCCGAGACCTGTGATAGCGCGGACTTCCTTGATGCATGCGATCTTCTTTGCAGCGTCGACGCTCTTGAGAGAGACGTTGAACTCTGTCTGCTCCTCGACAGCCTCAGCTGCACCTGCAGCAGGACCGGCAGCAACAGCAGCTGCAGCAGCGACAACACCGAACTTCTCTTCCATCATCTTGATGAGTTCGGAAACTTCCATGACGCTCATGGATGCGATGGATTCCAGGATTTCTTCTTTTGTAGCCATATTATCTTCTCCTTAAAAAGTTTTTCTTAAGCGGTCTAGCAGGTTACTTGAAGACTATGACCGCATAATTTGATTAGTTTTCAGCAGCGGCTCCGCCCTTGGACTCGACATATGCGAGGAGGGTTGCAGCGAGCTTCTGTACGGGTGCCTTCATCGTACCCATGAGGGAAGCGATGAGTTCCAGCTTCGTCGGAAGCTTGGAGATTGCCTCGATCTGATCTGCAGAGAGTACCTCACCGTTGAGGAGAGCACCCTTGACCTGGACGTTGACACCGTCCTTTGCAGCGCCGAAGAGAACCTTTGCGACGACGTTTGCAGTGTCACCCTTGACGAGTGCGACTGCCGTCGGTCCGACCATCTGATCCTCAGCTCCCGACTTCTCGAGATTCTGGAGGGCGATCTTCGCATAGCGGTTCTTTACGACCCTGTACTGAGCCTCATCCTTTCTCAGAGCCTTTCTGATCTGGGTGAGCTGGTCGACTGTCATTCCTCTGTAATCAGTGAAGATGTATCCGTCGTAGCCTGCAAACTCTTCACGGAGTGCGGCAACGGCATCTTCCTTTGCCTTGTTGATGTGAGCCTTGTATTCTTCCATCTTCTTGTCCTCCATTATGCGTTGGCAGCATCGACGGCACTGCTTACTTCAACATGGACACCGGGGCCCATTGTGGAGCTGAGTGCGATAGAAACGACATAGTCACCCTTTGCATCGCTCGGCTTCTTTCTGAGAATCTCAGCAAGAACAGTCGTAGCGTTCTCTGCAATCTGAGCGACTTCCATGTTGACCTTGCCGACAGCGAGGTGAACGACACCGGTCTTGTCGGAGCGGAACTCGACACGTCCCTTGCTGAGTTCTGCAAGAGCACCCTTGAGGTCGTTCGTGACAGTCTGTGTCTTCGGGTTCGGCATGAGACCGCGGCGTCCGAGGATGGGGCCGAGCTTACCGACTTCCTTCATCATGTCGGGAGTTGCAACTGCAACGTCGAAGTCCATCCAGCCGCCTCTGATCTTATCGATGAGGTCGCTGTCTCCGACATATGCTGCGCCTGCAGCTCTTGCTTCGTCAGCCTTGTCGCCCTTTGCGAAGACGAGTACCTTCTTCTGAGCGGAGAACTGGTTCGGAAGAACGACAGTGTCTCTGACAGACTGGCTCTTCTTGAGGGTGAGCTTGACGGAGAGCTCTACAGTTTCGACGAACTTTGCATAGGAGCAGTCCTTGACGATCTTTGCAGCATCGCTGAGGCTGTAGGTCTTTGTCCTGTCAACCTTCTTCACTGCATCCTGATATTTCTTACCTCTCTTCATCTTACTTCTCCACTTCAACGCCCATTGAGCGAGCTGTACCGGCTATGATCTTCTTTGCCGCATCGATATCGTAGGCATTGAGATCTTCGAGCTTTGTCTTGGCGATTTCAGTAAGCTGTGCATCTGTAAGCTTTCCGACCTTTGTCTTGTTCGGAGTGCCGCTTGCAGTCTGGAGGCCGAGAGCCTTCTTGATGAGAACAGCCGCTGGAGGAGTCTTCAGAATAAAAGTAAAACTCTTATCCGAGTAGACAGTGATGATAACAGGGATGATGAGTCCAGCTTCAAAACCTTTGGTCTTGTCGTTAAACTGCTGGACGAACTGAGGTGCGCTGACACCGTGCGGGCCGAGAGCAGGACCTACTGGAGGTGCTGGTGTGGCCTTCTGGGCAGGGCACTGAAGCTTGATTACTGCGGTAACCTTCTTCTTTGCCATTTTCTTCTCCTTACGCCGGAACCTGGTCTGAGTTGACCGATATGCGGGGTTCCGCGCTGGTTATAACGCTCTTCAACGAAGAGCTCCCACCCTGTATACCGAAGCATAGAGGGGAGATTTTCACTAAAGATGATAAAAATCGTGAAGGCGTCTCAGTAGACGACCTTCTCAACCTGGTTGAAATCGACTTCGACGGGAGTGGAGCGTCCGAAGATCTGTACGGACAGTCTGAGCCTTCCCTTCTGCTCGTCGACTTCATCGATTGTACCGTTGAACGAAGCAAACGGACCGGCGGTGATGAGCACCTCCTCCCCGACTGCGAAATCCTGCTTGGGACGGAATGTCTTCTCTTCGGGAAGCTCACCAGTCAGAACGAGGATTCTCTTGTGTTCAGCAGCTGAAAGCGGTGACGGCGGGAC
Organism: Sphaerochaetaceae bacterium; assembly: GCA_963643635.1. Classification (GTDB taxonomy): domain Bacteria; phylum Spirochaetota; class Spirochaetia; order Sphaerochaetales; family Sphaerochaetaceae; genus Ornithospirochaeta. Next base: position 4,348 of record CAVILL010000114.1, read on the forward strand.
CTTGCCGTTGGGATCTCCGGAGAGGAATCCGGAAACACCGTTTATACCCACAATCTTACTGACGATGGAATGCCAGCCGGTATCGGGAAGCTGGAGCTCGACAAGAAGATAACCCGGGAGAATCTTTCTCTCCTCCGTCTTCATCTCGCCGTCCTTCTCGGAGCGTACCTTGACTTTCTCGACGGGGATGTTGACTCCCGTCACGTACGCCTTGAATTCGGGGTCGACGGAGATGTATTTGTTGATGATCTTCTCGATTTTCTGCTCGTAACCCGAGTATGTCTGGATAACGTACCAACCCTTTTCCATCGTGTATTCCCAATCCTTAGAAGATAAGATCCATCAGCTGGCCGATGCCGATGTCGACAAGGCCGAGAACGAGAGCAAAGACAAGCGTGGAGATGATTACAACCCATGTGTAATGGACAACCTCACCTCTCTTGGGCCAGGAGACCTTCTTGAGCTCGTTCCAGCATTCCTTGAAATATCTTGCTATTTTCTTCATATATTCTCCATGTTCCTCGAAGTGCCAGCAGGCCAGGAGGGATTCGAACCCCCAACACCCGGTTTTGGAGACCAGTGCTCTAACCATTGGAGCTACTGACCTGCTCGCACCTCGAAGAAGACCAGCCCTGTTATTTGATCTTTGTTTCCCTGTGCAGTGTGTGCTTGCGTTCGAACGGGCAATACTTCATGAGTTCAAGCTTCTCTGGTGTATTGCGGCGGTTCTTCTCTGTAGTATAGTTCTTCTGCTTGCACTCAGTGCACTGAAGAGCAATCTTCTCTACCGGTCCTTTCTTCTTTGAACTTGCCATAATATATACTCCTCACGACTTTCGTCGCTTCTTCAGCTCCCGGGCGGATTCGAACCGCCGACCCCCACCTTACCATGGTGGTGCTCTAC
>CAVILL010000115.1:0-5247 GCA_963643635.1 Sphaerochaetaceae bacterium
TGCCTCCCTTGTAGTTGTCGACGATTCCGCTGAGCGTCGCGATGACGATGAGAATTACGAAGTACCTGTTCGAAAGCAGTGCCTTCATCTGATCACGAAGAGGAATCTTCGTCTCGTCGAGAGATGAATACTCGACTGCAACATCCTCGGTGACACGCTCACGAGTATAGAAATACTCGAGAAGGAGAAGAGGAACTGCCGAGACGGAAAGAATTATCATCAATACGGGGTAGCCGTTGATGTCCTTCTCCAGCCAGAGCGGCAGCAGTACCATGTTGAATACCATTCCTATTACGATGCCCGAAAGGAGTGTCCAGCTCATCTTCCTGATGAACGAAATCTTCGTCTTCTCCTTCGAATCCCTTGTAGTGAGGGAACAGATCGTGTCCCTGAAGAGATAGAAATACGACGATCCAACCGTATGGTAGCAGATGAGAAGGAAGAAGAAGTAATACCAGTAGGCTGTCCCCATCGTCTTCGTTCCCGGGAAAAGAAAGATCAGAGAGCCGATTATTATCGAGACAAAGCCGAATATGAGATGCCAGGGCCTCATTCTTCCCTGCCTCGACTGTGTATGCTGAATGAGCCAGCCGTTGAGGAGCCCTGTCAGCATTGCGAGAACCTTTGCCGCCGTCATCACGACTTCGTAAACTGAGCCCATCTTCTGAATCATCGCTATGTTGTCCACTCCGTAGATGGCTCCCGTCTGCTGTGTGAAGAACTTCTCTACAAGTGCGGCAATAGTATTGACTACGAATATGAGCCCGAGAGGACCCACGAGATGTCCGAATAGCAGTTCTTTCGTCGAAATGTTCTCCGTCCGGGCCATGCTGTCCATGAAAGGTCTCTCGAATAGTCCTCTGGAGAGAAGCTTTACTCCGCCTTCATCCTTTTTCATCACTGTACCTCCAGTTCTATTGTAACCGGATCTACTCCGGCTGATTTGAATGTCACCCTGCTTTTTCCCGCATTTCTTCCCTTTCCGAACACGGCGAGAAGACGCCCCCTGTATGAGATATGATGGCTCTCAAGGAAGGTCTCGTCCGTCTTGTATAGAGCAGAGCCGAACCCGAGGAGGGAAATGTCCCCCTCCATCTCTGCGTCAACCCGCTCTTCGACAGAAGGAAGCCAGAGACCGTCATCGTCCGTGAATTCGACTGTCACGAAGGAAAGGTCATCCGTTTCCTTTCTCAGAAGAGTCCTTGATGGCGTCACCTTCAGCTTCCTTCCCCCTCTTCCGGACGAGAGAGAAGAAGAGGAAATCACTGACTCGTCCTTGTCGAGAGCCTCGGCCGTGATGGTTCCGCTCTCCCACCCGGCATTGAAGAGCGCTCTGAAGTTCTTCAGCTTCCTGATACCGATTGTCCTTCCGTTGAGAGAGAGTCTGACCTTCTCTCCAGGAGAATAGACTTCTATGACGGCGTGAGTGTGTTCGTACCCCGGCCAGGCCCAGGAATGAACGGCGTCGGTGAACTGCCACGAACCCTTCTGGGGACGCTCGGAGGTGTGGTTGAGGGGACGCACTGCGATATACGGTTTCCTCCTCAGACCCCAGACGACCCTCATGAAGCCCATGGATGCGGTCTCGAAGCCGAGAATGTCTATCATGCCCTGGTTTGCAAGAAGAGGAAGCCCCTTGTAGGAATGGTACGTCCATCCCATGCACACTTCACCGATATAATCCCAGGCCGCCCAGACGAAGTCCCCGACAAGCTGGGGATACCTCTTCACCCGCTCCCAGTTGTACGGAAGATCCGAAACGAATGTCTCGGACCCGACCATCATCCTCGAAGGATATTTCTTCACATCATAGTCATAACGCGAGGAAGCATAGTTGAGGCCTGTTATATCGAGCATAGATGCGGCGGGAGATGTGGCTCTGTCGCCGCGTCTTCCTCCTGCCATGAAGAACATGAGCTTCCCCAGCTTCTGCGTAAGGGCATTGAAGAAGGCCGAGCCCGTCTTCTTCTCCCTGTAGCCCTTCTTCCTTTCCAGAGGCTCCGCCCTGTATTCTCCTTTATCACGGTAGACTCCCATTCCCATCTTCGAATAGACGTTCAGGAGTACGTTGATGCCTGCAGTCACGGGACGTGATGGATCCAGCGAATGAACAAATTCAGTCATTTTCCTGCAGACATCCACTCCCCTGTCCTCTGCCGTTTCGCTCACTTCATTGCCGGTTGAATACATGATGACACAGGGATGGTTTCTCGAGGATTCGACCATCGCCTCGAGATCGCTCTTCCAGTCGGAGGCGAACCATCTCGAATAATCGTGATAGGTCTTGGGAATGTACCAGCCGTCGAAGGCTTCGTTCATGACGTACATCCCGACTCTGTCGCATGCGTCAAGAAGAGCTGTTGATGCGGGATTATGAGCCGCCCTTACGGCATTGAAGCCGCTCTCTCTGAGTATTCTTATCCGTCTCTCTGCAGCGTCCGGGTATTCTGCAGCCCCCAGGACTCCGTTGTCGTGATGTATGCAGCCGCCCCGGAGAAGAACTCTCTCTCCGTTGACGAGAAGCCCCCTGTCAGCACTCCACTCAAGCTTCCTGATTCCGTACGAAAACGATACCTCATCGCCTTCCATGGCTACCCTTATCCTGTACAGGTGCGGATTCTCCGCACTCCAGAGAAGAGCATCCGGGACCGACAGAAGTCCGCTTCCGCCTCTGGCGACAACCTTTTCTCCATCCATGACGGTAACCGTTATGTCTGCCTTCTCCGTTGTCATGACAGAAACGTCTATCACGGCGGGAGCGACTGAAACCGTTTCTATATGGACCTTCTCTATATGGTTTCTTTCCCTTATTCTGAGTGTCACCGGACGGTATATTCCGCTTCCGGAATACCAGCGGCAGTTGGGAAGGAGAGTATTGTCGACAATGACACGAAGCCGGTTCTCCCCCCTTTTCACACTACCCGTAAGATCGGCATCAAAGGGTGTGTAGCCGTAGCGGTGTGACGTGATGGATTCACCGCCGAGGAAGACCTCCGCATTCTGGTAGACCCCTTCAAAATGAACGACTATGCTTTTACCCTCATCTTTGGCGTCGACAGTGAATGATTTCTCGTAGATGTACTTTCCACCTGGGAAATATCCGGAATTCACGCCGCCGGGGGAGTTGCCGTCACGCTTTTCAAAGAGCATGGCGTCATGAGGCAGATTTACACTGACGGGACTGCCGCCTTCCATGGTAAAGGTCCAGCCGTCGCAGAAAGAGATATCCATCACTCCTCCTCAAGAGTGCAGAAAAATGCAGACTTTTTTCCTTTTGTCTATTGAATATTACCCCTCTCGTGATATGCTGTATTGCAGATAAATCCGATAAATTACGGATTTATCCAAATAACTATGGATTACCGTACCTTTGTTGAAATGTTCTACTCGTCACACTATCTGCCGCTTGCTCTTTACGAGGATGGAGAATATGTCTCTTCATACGGTTTTCCGGAGAATACGGATCCCTATCCGTTTATTTACCGGAAGCTGAAGACACTTCCGTCACCATGGGTCTCGGAATCCTCCGATACGGGTTTCTTCGGCATTGTAAGCTCTCCCGACGGACGGTATTCAATAGTCCTCGGACCCGTATACACCACTCCAGTCACAGACTCCTACATTCTCTCGTATATGCAGAGAAATGCTCTCCCGCCCTCAAAAAAGGAAGAGACTGCGTTCTTTCTGAGAAACATTCCGCCCTACTCCTACTCACGCTTTCTCAACCTTCTGCTCTGTCTTCATTTTGTTCTGACAGGGGAGAAGAAAAGTCTGGAGGAAACTTTCAGCGTTACCGATACGTCAAAAGGCGAGGCAATCGGCCAGAAGCATGCCGAGAATACATACACGGGGAGGGAGGAGCAGCGCACGCACGGCAGCTACCTCTTCGAGAGAGAAATGCTCTCCTTCATAGAAAAAGGGGACGAGGAAGGCCTTGTGAAATTTCTCGGAAAAACGGCAGGCACCGTCGCAGTACAGCAGGGAAAGCTTGCGGAGAGTCCCCTGCGGCAGGCGAAGAACATCTTCATAGGCTGGGTGACAATGGTCGGTAAGGATGCTGCGATTCCGGGAGGCCTCGACACAGAGCAGACCTATCATCTCATAGACACCTACATACAGGAATGCGAGAAGATGCAGACGGAAGGAGAAGTACTTAACCTCCAGTATGTCATGATCATGGACTTCACCCGGCGCGTTCAGAGACACCGCCTCCCGGAAGGGATATCGAAAGAGGTGCACACCGCCCTCGAGTTCATCGGAAACCACCTCAACGAGAACATAGGTGTCGCCGATGTTGTGTCCACAGTCGGAATAAGCCGCTCTTCCCTCTTCTCTGCATTCCAGAGAGAGATGAAGACGGGAATCGCTGAATACATAAGAGAGAGGCGGATCCGTGAAGCCGAGTCTCTTCTGAGATTCACCTCGAAGTCCATCGCGGAGATAAGCTCCTATCTCTGCTTCTCCTCCCAGAGTCATTTTCAGAATGTCTTCAGACATGAAACAGGAATGACGCCGAACGAATACAGAAGGTATTCCTCTCTAGCGTGAAACCCATTTACGGATACTCTTCAAAACCTTCTCTATCTCGCTCTCATCGGCAGTATTCGGCGGAGAATCGAAACCGAAGATGGCGGTGGCTTCCTTCTTTATGCCTTAATTTTCAGAATGGCTCAACTGTATGGCCAAATTGAGCAATCAGATAGCCCGGCTACCGATTTACTTGTTATGGAAGATAGACCTTTTTCCCTGAATGATAAGGTGTCACCATTTTCTGTTGCACTGCAAGATTTCACATCAATGGCTGGAATGAAAAATATACTGAAGTCCTGAGGAACAAAAAAAAAGACGGAAGAACCAAACTTTGTGAAACGCCTGTGAGTAAATAAAGGACAGAGACCCGTGATTACATAGGGTCTCCATACCTAAAACAATTTGGTTCAAAATTATGCTTATCATTTAATATGATAACAAGTTATGTCATTTCATCTCAATGGTTGCTGGTGCTGTACAGTGAATCCAAAGTAAGAAGGAGAACGTCTTGGTCTTCCATACTGTTAAACCAGTCTGTATAACCCGATAGCGAGAAGAGGATATATTTTGCAATTTTATATTTAGGAGCTATAAGGCTTGATCTTCTTATTAGGGTCTCGTAGACGTTTTTGTCTATCTTCTCATTCTTGAATTTGCATTCTCCTACAACGGCCTTCTTGTCTCTTTCTGCAATTCCTACAACATCTATGTCTGCAG
>CAVILL010000116.1:0-5229 GCA_963643635.1 Sphaerochaetaceae bacterium
TGATCGGCTGAGCATAGATTGTGCTTGATCCGTCATATGTCGGGTCTGCGAGAACATAGATGCCGAAGATGACGTCATCGATTGTCGCATGGACACCGTCGGAGAAGTAGAGGTCGTCTCTCATCGTGAGATTGTAGTCGACTGTTCCGTCAGCGTTCTGGACGACTTCGACAGAGCCTGCGCCCTGGTAGAAGTAGTCTGTTCCGTTGTATGAGTGTGTCTCACCGTTGATGCCGTCGTAGATGATGGCACCGCCGCGGTCAGCAGCGAGAAGACCAAGCTGTGTCATGTCGACGATATCCTGGTCATATGCTGTTGCAGCGAAGAAAGGAGAGAACTTCATACCGAAGGAAGCTGTTGCGAAGACAGCTGTGGACGGCTTCTCAACTACTGCTTCTGTCTTTGCAGGTGCAGTTGTAGTAGTTGTTGTTGTAGTTGTTGTCTTTGTTTCCTGTGCACCCTGAGCGAATACAGAGAATACGCAGAGAACCATAAGAACAATAGCTAAAGTTTTTTTCATTCCTAAAATCCTCCCTAGAGGTATATTAAGCTTACAACGTAAGCATGTTTACTTTTCGTCTTCCGTCTCCGGAAGTACCGTCGTCCCCGTCTTCCTCATCGCAAGGTCTCCTCTCTTTCTGAAGAGTGACCACGATATGAAGACGATGGCGAATGTAAGAGAAAGGAGAATCGCATCCTCCGTGCTCTCACCGTTCATCACCCAGGCGGCTATATGTCCCACAGAGGAACAGAGCGAAAGGAAGAAGGAGATGAAGACTGCCGATACCATCTTTTCGGTTACCTTGTCCTTCTCTTCTCTTTTATATTCTCCGCCCCTTTTCATCAGAAGAGCCGCCGCGTCGCTCTGATAGAGAAGAGGAAAGGCGACTGCAATCAGCGGAAGCGATACGTACATCATCCTGCCCTTGCTGCTGTTGATCAGAAGACAGAAGATGAGGATCACCCACTCCAGTACCGTCGACCGGATGAACATCCGTCTTGTCTTCACAATCTCTTCCCCGCTCTTCTCGAAGGAGAAGATATCTCCCCGGTATACCGGCCTCGTCACCAGCCTGCCTTTACTGTTTTCTACATTCTCCAGGCGGTAATCACCGACGTACTTTCGCGATATCATTCCTCTCCCATCACCCGCTCTGCACATTTTTACGCATACAAAACGGAAAACGCCCTTTTAGAATACAATAAGAATCAAGCCCGTTTCAACTGTCTGATTAAGATTTTGCAAATATACAGAAATCATGAACATACAATAACTCCTTATGAATCAGCAAATACCATTTCTCCCATTACTGTCGGCAGTAATGACGGGGGTGTATCTTTATGCATTTTGTGAATACTGAACATGTTCAAAACCTGTGTTAAGAGCGTTTTTCTTCTTTGATTTTTGGTTTTTGCATAGTGTAGAATCATTACAGAGGTAAAAAATGAGAGTTCTAGTATTAGGAAGCGGCGCCAAGGATCATGCGGCGGCATGGTGGTTGAGTCAGAGTACACTTATCTCCGAGCTGTTCATCGCCCCGGGCAACCCCGGAACGGCGGACATCGCAACAAATCTCCCCTCCACAGACCCATCCTCCCCCGAGGAAGTATACAGGGCGGTCATCGAACACAACATAGACACGGTCTTCATAGGAACGGAAGCACCGCTCATTGCGGGAGTCAGGGATTACCTGACGGAGAGAGGCATCGTCTGCTGCGGTGCCACGAAGGAAGCGCTGAAGCTCGAGAACGACAGAGCCTTCTCGAGAGAGTTCACGAAACGTCACGGCATTCCCGTACCGGACAATGCGGTATTCAGGACAAGGGAATCGCTTGCAGCATACCTCGACGAACACGCGGGAATCCGGTACACGATAAAGTCCAATTCGATAACCCCCTCGAGAATCATGCTCTCCTCATCCGACAGGGAAGACCTTCTGAAGTATGCGGAACTCCTCTTTGAAAAGGGGCCGGTACTGCTCGAGAATCATATCGAGGGCCTTCATGCGACGGCCACGGTCTTCGTTGACAAGAACGGCTATCTTCTCCTGCCTCTCGCCAACGAATACACCAACGTCTCGAAGGATCAGGGAACCCCGACGGGAGGAATGGGTGCAATCGCCCCGGTTCCTCTCAGGGACTTCATTGAGGATGACATACGCACTCTCATCATCGACCCTACTCTCGAAGGCATGAAGGAGGAGGGACTCGCGTACAACGGAGTACTGACACTCTCCATAGTCATCACCGCCGACGGCCCGGTGCTCGTCGACTACCACGTGAGACTGAACGACCCTGCAACACAGGCTATGATTCCCCTCATCCGCACGGACGTCATGGAAATCATGTCGGCCGTGAAGGAGAACAGGGTAAGCTCGGTCAATCTCGAACTCAACTCCTTCAGCACTGTCGCAGTCGTTCTAGCTTCCCCGGGCTACCCGTTGAAGCCGGAGGTGGGTACTGAGATTAAGGGAATAAGCAATGCCTTCCTGATGAACACGACGGACAAGCCCCTCGTCTTCATCGGCGCCATCGAGAAAAACGGTGACGGGGATTACTGCACGAGCGGCGGAAGGTGCATCACGGTTGTGGGCAGAGGAAGCAGCATAGTCGAGGCCAACGAGCAGGCCTATGCCCTCATAAAGGAGAAGAACTTCGCTTCTCTCTGGTACAGGGACGATATAGGGAACAGGTTCTTCAATCAGTGACGGTTCAGTATCGACAAGTCGAGCCTCCGCAGTGGAGGCTCTCTTTTATCCGTTGGTTCTTCTGAATTCGTACATCAGGATTCCCGCTGCAACGGAAACGTTGAGGGAGTCTATGTGGCCCCGCATGGGAATCGAGACTATGCAGTCGCAGTTCTTTCTCACGAGACTCGACATTCCGCTTCCCTCGCTTCCCATCACGATTGCGGTGCGCTTTGCAAACTTCTCGCTGTATGAGGAGTCGCCGTTCATGTCCGCACCGTAGATCCAGAAGCCGTTGTCCTTGAGGGTCTTTATCTCGCGCGTGAGGTTCGTCACGACGGAGACGGGAACATACTGCGCCGCCCCGGACGAGACTTTTACGACAGTCTCGTTGGCCTGTACTGCACGGCGTTCGGGAATGAGGACTAAATCCGCTCCGAACTGATCTGCAGACCTCAATATCGCTCCGAGGTTGTGGGGATCGGTTATTCCATCGAGAATGAGAACGAATGCCCCGTCGTCTTCTCCGAGTCCGGAACAGAATTCGTCAACAGTAGTCTCGATGAGTCTCGAGGCACCTTTTCTCGGACCTCCGAGATCGAGGAGTGCTCCTCTGAGGTCGACACCTTCCATCATTCTGGAAAGCTCCTCTCTGCTGAGTTTCTTCACCGCAACCTTGCCCGTAAGGACAGCCTCTCTCTCGAGAGCCTGCACCCTCTCACCGCCGCCGCGCTGGAGGTACAGAGTCGAACCCATTCCGGCCTTCTTCAGAGCCTCTTCGATGGCATGGTAGCCGTAGACCTTCTCGCCCATTTATCTCTCCTTAATCGTTTGTGAACTGCACAGGCTTCGGAGCTTTTGTCGGAGCCATTGTATCATAAAGCTCCTTCATTATCTTCCTTTCCCTGAGTCCCAGCCTCTTCGGTATCTCGACGACTATCTTGAGGTACATGTCGCCTCTGACTCCGCCGTGAAGTGACGGTACTCCCTTGCCCTTGAGTCTCAGGAGCTTACCCGACTGTGTTCCCTCGGGGATGTCGACCATGACGGATGTGCCGTCGATCGTCTGTACCTCGATTGTGTCACCGAGAGCCGCCTGGACGAAGGAAATCGGAACCTGGAGGTATACATCGTTGCCGTCCCTGACGAAATACTTGTCGGGGCGTACGTTGACAACGAGAATGAGGTCTCCGTTCGGTCCGCCGTTCTGGCCGGCGTCACCCTTACCGCGGAGGGTAAGTCTTGTTCCGTCATCGCTTCCCGCGGGGATGGTCACGCTGAGCTTCTCGCTCTTCCGCACTGACCCCGTGCCGTGGCACTCCGAGCAGGGATTGTCTACCACATAGCCCGTTCCGCGGCATGTGCGGCAGGGCTGTGACATCTGGAAGAAACCGCCGCCCGAAATCACCTGGCCCGAGCCTCCGCAGGTGGGACAGGTTCTCCTGCCGGTACCTCCGGTGCCCTTGCAGGACGGACACTGGTCGTCATGCGAGAAGGAAATCTCCTTCTTGCAGCCGAATGCGGCTTCCCTGAAGTCTATCGTGATGTCGTATCTGAGGGACTGGCCCTGTCTGGGGCTGGATGCACTTCTGCTCCCGCCGCGGGACGAACCGCCTCCGAAGAATGACGAGAATATGTCGGAGAAGCCTCCAGAGCCTCCGAAGAGGTCGGAGAAGTCCCTGTAGACATTCTGGTAGCCGCCGCTCGCAGCGCCTCCCATGCCGTCGACTCCGGCAAAGCCGAACTGGTCGTATGCACTTCTCTTCTTCTGGTCGGAAAGAACCTCATAGGCCTCGCTGGCCTCCTTGAACCTCTCCTCTGCATCCTTGTCACCGGGGTGGGTGTCGGGATGGTTGGCCATTGCAATCTTACGGTAGGCCTTCTTTATCTCCTCCTCGGTTGCACTCTTCTGCACTCCGAGGACTTCATAATAATCACGTTTTGCCATATCACCACATTATACGCCATAGAGGCAGCACGTCACAGTGCTGCCTCCGGGGTATCTACCTATCCTTTTACTTTACTTCTTCGAAGCTGGCATCCATTGTGTCGTCGTTCGAGCTCTGAGCGCCGCTCTGCTGGGAACCGTTGTCCTGGCCCTGCTGATACTGCTGGTACTGAGCACCTGCGCCCGCACCCTGCTGTGCCTGCTGAGCCTGCTGAGCTTCGTAGACCTTCTGGCCGAGCTGCATCGAAGCGCTCTGGACCTTCTCGGTCTTCGCCTTGATCTCCTCAGCCGTTGCGTTTGCATTGGCAAGGGTATCCTTGAGCTCCCTGACTGCCTCTTCGATGCTGCTTCTCTCCTGAGGTGTCACCTTGTCGCCGTAGTCCTTGAGAGCCTTCTCGGTTGCATAGACTGTCGTCTCTGCGTTGTTCTTCGCCTCGATTGCCTCTCTTGCCTTCTTGTCGTCCTCTGCATGAGCTTCGGCTTCCTTAACCATCTTGTCGATGTCGGCTTCGCTGAGACCGGAGGAGGATTCGATTCTGATCTTCTGCTCCTTGCCTGTTCCGAGATCCTTTGCAGATACGTGAACAATGCCGT
>CAVILL010000117.1:0-5160 GCA_963643635.1 Sphaerochaetaceae bacterium
ATATTACACGTTTTGAACCCACCCGGAAATTTGATTTCAAACAAAACATCAGTTTTTTCATTATTTTTCCCACATTTTCAGTCTTCTCCGCCACATCATCAGTACTCCACGCCTTTTCCGATACACAAAACAAAGAAGAATCGTCCTATGTCTGATTTGAAAAAAACTGCGAAAAAAATATCTTTAAATAAGGAGAGAAAAACCAGGAAACAGCTGAATTAAAAAAAAGGCAGTCGTCATCGTCACATGTCATGGAAACCGTATAAGAACCGCACTGCACTTAAGAAGGCGGGTCTCCCCGCCTTTCGTAATGAACCGGTTTGAGAGAATTCACTCCGTCTTCGCTTTTCTGAGTGCAAGCACGAGCTTGATTATCATGAGGACGACCATAACCGAAAGCGGGATGAGGATGGACCTCAGAGCGAAGTTCATGCTGACGTTGTCCGCAATGTAGCCGACAATCGACGGCATCACTACAGCGCCGATTGTCGCGACGGCGATGCACGTTCCCGTGGCAACTGTCGACTCCGTGAATCTCTTCTCGTTCGTCGAGAGCACGGTCGGATAGATTCCGCCCATACTGAGTCCTATGCCGAGAACGCTTACGGCAGCGAGAACCGAGGAGGAAGTATTGACGAGGAGTGCGGTGAATATGAGCATGCTCGATCCGAGGAAGAGGATTATCTTCTCCTTTCCTATCTTTCTCGAAGCTGCAGCAGTCGAGAGTCTGCTGATGAGGATCATGAGCCAGAGGAATGCCGACATTGCGTTTGCGAGAGCCGAGGGGAAGATACCCTGGTTCATAAGGTACGTCACAAGCCAGCCCATGAATGTGGATTCACCGCAGAGATAGCAGAATAGTATGAAGGTATTGATCCAGAAGGAAAGGGCTCTCGGAAGAGAGGAATCATCCTTAGCCTTCGCTTCCTTCCTGTTGCTCAGGTCGGAAAAGCCGAAGAGTACAAGCGCGCTTCCCATACCGAGAGCAATGATCAGAGACGGTATTCTCCATCTCGACTCCCCGCAGAGGACGAAGAGGAATGGACCTATGAAGGCGCCGACGGCGAAGGAAGCATGAAGGAGATTGAGGCCCGTTGCCCTGTTTCCCGCATACTGCCCCACCACGACATTCGTGATGTTGCTCATCGTTCCCCTTCCGATTCCGAGGCAGACGAATGCCAGGAGAAGCGCAACGGGATTACCCGTGAGGACCATGATCAGAAAGCCGATTACAATACCCGAGCCCATGATGACAGTGCTCTTCTTTCTTCCGATTGCGAACGGAAGGAACCCCGAAAGCCATACGGCCAGCAGGTTTCCGATCTGGTTGATGGAAAGAAGCGTACCCTGAAAGGAATACGTTAGGCCTCTCTCAGATATGAGAGACGGCAGAATCGAACCGAGTATGTTACTCATCATACCCGAAAAGAAGAATGCGTAGTACGCTCTGTAAAGAAGTCCCTGTTTATTATCCTGGACGTCCAGAAATTTCCGAAATGAAAACATCCCTGCCTCCGTAGCTGTAATATATTATCGCGCCCGGACCTTTTGGAGAAGAGAGGCGCTCACAAAGAGGCATACGCATGTAATTGAGTTAACAGCAGCAGGTTATAATTTACAGAAACCTTACCTGCACTTCCGGATCCGGAAATTTGAATAAAGACGGAAGAAATTCATCTTTACGGGGGTAGCGTATGATGAATCCCTGCTCAATAGTCTTCACACTGCTTCTGGTATTCCCGCTCGTGCTTCTCGCAGCGGTAATCCGCATAAGGTTCATCAATATCCCCGCCATCATCTCACGAAAGAAGAAAGCCACACCTGTCATGGCAGAGAAACGGAGGACCTGACACGTCCGTCAGCCCCGTTATCATCTCTCTTTGCTCTCCCGGCCTTATCGCGTTTATTCCAATTTTCATTCAGTTCTTTCCGCTTACCTTGAGAAGAATGAAGAAGATGCCCCCTTCCCCTCTCAGAAATAATCCCACCTCTCCGCATCTCTCGTGTATAATCGCTCTCAAGGAGAAAGACATATGGCAGTACTCGTATTCGGATCGGTAAACATAGACAGGACATTCTCGCTTCCCCACCGGGTCGAAATCGGAGAGACAATACTTTCCTCCTCTCTTTCCGTCCAGGCGGGAGGCAAGGGAGCAAACCAGGCTGTTGCACTGAGCAAGGCGGGATCTGATGTAACTCTCGCGGCGACAATCGGGAGCGACGGTCTCTGGATAAAGGACATCCTCACGTCAAACGGAGTCGATACATCACTCATCAACGTAAAGGACAATACCTATACGGGGACAGCAACCATTCTCCTCGACGAGAAGGGCCGCAACTCGATCGTTCTCTACGGCGGCGGCAACAGGGAGAACGGGAAGGAATACATCGAGAGGGTCCTCGGGCTCTTCAGTAAAGGCGACTGGCTTGTTCTCCAGAACGAGATAAACAATCTCGACTATATAATCGGGAAAGCGCTTGAAAAGGGAATGCGGATATGTCTCAACCCCTCCCCGTTCGAGGCCCCGCTGAGGTCCCTTCCCCTTGAGAAAATCGACCTCCTCGTCGTCAACGAGATAGAGATTGCGCAGCTAACGGGTGAAAAGACAGACGATGACATCGAATCCTGTAAGAAGATACTGAAGGAGACCGGAAGGAAATACCCCGGCTCGTCCATACTCCTCACACTCGGCGAGAAGGGCTCGCTTTTCCTTGAAAGTGGAAAGGAAGAAATTCTCTTCTCTGACATAGTGAAGACGAAGGCAGTCGACACGACAGCAGCGGGCGACACATTCCTCGGGTATTTCCTCTCCTCCATGATAGAGGGAAGGACTTACTCCGAAGCCCTCAGAAGAGCCTCTAAGGCTTCGTCGATTGCGGTATCGAGAAAGGGAGCGATGGATTCCATCCCCCTGAAGGACGAAGTCGATACTATAGGGTGATTCTCCTCCCCTCCCCGGCACTTCTGTAGATACCCCTTATTATTCTCACGGCCTTAAGAGCCTCCTCTCCGTCGACAAGGAGGCGGCCGTTTCCAGTAACGGCCGAGGAGAAGTCATCGAACTGACGCATGTGGCCTATGTAGTTGAGACTGGTAGCACTCGAGGAAGCACCGGATGACTGAATGGATGAATAGGTCTTCCGGATCGTCTCATCCTCTTCTGTCTCGTTCCTGAATTTCCACACCGTAAGCGCCTCATCCTCCATCACCGCTGATCCTTCGGTACCGAGTATCTCGATACGCCTTGAGAATCCGGGATATATCGAGGTCGAAGCATTGATGATTCCTATGGCCCCGCTCCTGAATTCGAGGACGGCAGCTCCGTTGTCCTCAACGTCGATTCTTTCGTGTGCAGTAGTGGCAATGCTTCCCGAAACGGACCCGACCTCCCCTCCGAACCACTGCAGAAGGTCAACAGCATGGATTGCCTGGTTCATGAGACACCCGCCTCCGTCTATCTCCTTCGTTCCCCTCCAGGCTCCCGAGTCGTAGTAGTCCTGGTCTCTCAGCCACTTGCACGATGCCTCGAGCATCACGATGCGGCCGAAGCGTCCGCTGTCGATGGCGGATCTTATCTTCATTGCCGCATCGTAGAACCTGTTCTGGAATATACCGCCGACTAAAAGTCCCAGGCTCTTTCCTTCCCTTACAATCTCCTCGCCTCTTTCAACGGTTATCTCAAGGGGCTTCTCGACGAGAATGTGCTTACCTTTTCTCAGGCACTCGAGAGCGATGTCGCGGTGGAGTCCCGACGGAGTTGAAATCACGACAACGGAGACTCTGCTGTCGGAGAGGAATGAGGAAAGGTCCGTATAGTGGCGGCAGCCGTAGTTCTCCGAGTAGCGCATACCCTTCTCCGTTGACGGGCTGTAGACGGCGGCAAGGCGGCAGTATTGAGAGTGCGACAGCGCATAAGCCTGCGTCTCGGCAACATTCCCGAGCCCTATGATTCCGAATCCGATCTTCTCTCTGAGCATATTCTCCTCCTTCAGTCAGTAAAGTGACACCTCCTCACTGGAAAATGTCCCCGGATGAATCAGTCAAGATAAACAGTCTGAAGGTATGTTCTGGTCTCACCGGAAGCAAGACTTCTGACTGCATACTTCTCCTCGAGCTCGCTCGAAGATGTTTCGACGTGCCCCATGCCGTCCCAGAACTCGATGCACGTAAATTCGTTCGTCCCTCCGGCTGGAGCCCAGACGATCAGGTACCTGAAGCCATCGGCGCTGACGCGTGTGAACGGCCCGTTCACGTCTCCGAGTCCCACCCACGAGGATTCGAGCGTAGACAGATCAAGGATGAAGGATGAAGAATCGATAAGTCCCCTGAGAGGAACCATGCTTCTGTTCTTCAGTTCGTCTTCATGAAGAAGCCCGTCCTTCTGGCTGAATGCTCCCGCACTCTCCTTCTTCTCGAAGAAGAGATATGCATCCTTCTGGTTTACGGGAAGAGCATAGGTGTAATGGGAACCCGTCGAATAGTACATTTCGGAAGAATCGAGATTCCTGACATGGTAGTAGATGTTGACCTTCGGGCCGTCGAGCACGTACTCGATTTCGTATCTGTATCTGAAGGGATACCTCAGGAGTGTCGTTTCATCCCATTCGTCAGCAAGAACGAGAGCAGCAGAAGTCTCCTTCACAACACTCAGGTCTCTTTCCCTCAGAAAGCCGTGATTGGGGAGATCATAGGTCTTTCCGGAGAAAGTATACTTATCGTCAAGACACTTGCCGCAGAGCGGGAAGCATACGGCGGTGCGGCGAGGCCAGACTGAAGAGTCGTACTGCCAGGCGTGCTCCCTGCCGTCCTTTTTCGATACAAGAGATTCGACATAGCCGGCATGCGTGTTCACGACGGCCTTTACATATTCGTTTTCAAGAGTTATCAGAGACATGGTTGTTCCTCCGGGAACAATATACACTACACTCCCCCGTTTGTGAAACAAGAAGCATGGAAAAAAAACATCTCCCGCACCGCACTCGGAGACTTATCGCGAAACGTCAGGCATATCGTTGAAGACCCGTCTCCAAAATTCTCCCCGGGTTGGGGAAGAATCTGCCTCACACAGGACAGAAGCAACCAATGTGTTACAAGACAACAAAATACTGACATCGTATCATCGGTTTACTAAATTTGCCCCAGGCTGGGGAAGAATTCAT
>CAVILL010000118.1:0-5127 GCA_963643635.1 Sphaerochaetaceae bacterium
GAGTCCCCCCTGGTGGACTTGAACCATCGACCAAAAGATTATGAGTCTTCTGCTCTAACCACTGAGCTAAAGGGGGATGAGCTGAGTTAATCTAACACAAATCCCACTGCGTTTCAACTACCGGGTCAGCTTTCAATGAATCAAGCGGCTTTCTTTGTAGTATTGTTCTCTCTGGGACCAATCACTGCGCACTGCGGGTTGATCGTTCTTCCGAATGAATCATAGGATGCCGTGAACTCGCCTTCGGCCTCAATCCAGAGCTGGCTGTAGAGGGACGTGCCGCCGCTGACTGCTGTCGAGGGTTCGTCAACATCGGATGATGTGTAGATTGTGATTTCAGAATCGAGTCTCATGCGCTTTGCAACTTCGATTGCGGAGCCTGCGGAGCATGCGTCGATTACGAGAGTGGAGACACCGCTTTCAACTGCTGTCTTTATGAGAGCGCACCAGCCGATGCCTTCAACTGTTTCCTTCTCTTCGTTCCATCCGAGGATTCCGCTGTTGTTGCCGTGTGCGACGACGTAGAGGGTATCTGTTCCTTCGGGGATGGATGTGAGAGAGGAGATCATTTCCGTGTTCTCTTCCATATTCATATAGGAGAGGCTTGTTTCATGGAGTTCGGAGGAGAGGAGAACTGTTTCGTCGTAGTTCGGGTAGTAGACTGCGCTCTGTGCGCTGATTGCATACATTGCAACCATCATCATGACTGTGATGATAACCTGAACCTTGCTTTCTCTTCTGAACATCTCTCTATCTCCTTCTTCGACTACGAATCTATCACCGCCGGAGAGCGAAATATTGCTAAATAGTGTTAGAAACACAACGAAATTTGTTAAGTTTCGGGGGATTCAGCTTTACTAACTGAGATAATGTTCGAAAACTAACAGCGATTTTACGTCTGTTAATGCCCTGTAAATATTGTAAAAACAACATTTTTACGGGAATCTAGCCATAAACAGGGGGAATATCGTACACTTGTCCGAGTTAAGGGAGATAAAAATGAAAAAACTGCTCGTTTTCCTTCTTGTGGCCGTTCTGGCACTTACTTCTCTGTCCGCATCCGTCTCCTTCGTCTTCGGAGACCTGGGGCAGCACCCCGATATACTCGGGGGATTCCTTCCCTCATATCTGCTGCTCGGTGCGGGATTCGACCTTCCGTCTTTAATTGAAGGCAATACCACCGAGCTCAGGCTCCTTGTCGGCGACGGTTATACTCAGAGAGTGATGTGGCTTGACGGGAACACGGGCGAGAACATGTATGACAGCGGCACATGGACAAAGGAGAGTGCCCTCAGATACAACGTCTGGCAGAACACCGTCTCCCTCAGGTTCGTCCAGGGCTTTCTCACAAGCCCCGTCAACGGGAAGGACCTGCTGACACTAATTGTAAACACAGACGTCAATTACGAGAAATACTACTCTTCTTCGAAATTCCTCTTCTTCAATATAAAGGGTAATTACGACGATATAATCGCATCCGACTATGACGGTAAGACCTATCCCGACCTCAACGGACACGACGGCTACCTCGGAGTCGAAATCGGGGCATCACTCAAGCTCGACCTCATGAATGATACCCTCCACACCAACGACGGCATGTGGACGAGAGTGAATGTGAAGGTGGGTCCTGCAGCACTAAACAAAGCGGCTTCGGGCCACGCTTCCTACTTCTCCGTCGTCTGGAACACGGTGGGAGCGAAGACACTTTATAATCTCACGTCCGATGACGGTAAGTCGCTCTTCTCTGTTGTCATTGCCGACAGGGTAAACGCTTCCTATACGACGGGAGATGCGGTTCCCGCGTCCGTCATAGGCCCCGTTTCTCTCGGACGCAAGGTAAGAGGTTACAATACATATACTTACGGAACGGAATTCTCGGTTGTCAACAACTTCGACGTCCGCTTTGCGGGGCCGGATGCGGGAATAAAGGGCATTGCCCCGAGGCTCAATCTCTTCTTCGACTGCGGTTACGGATGGGGAAAAGTCTTCAACACGGATAGAAGCGAGAAGAACTTCCTCGCGTCCATCGGTGCCCAGATCGAGATGTCGTTCTTCGACTTCATAGACCTGGGGTTCCAGCTTAACAGGCTCCTCGGGGAGAAGGAAAAGTACACGCAGCCGGGTCATTTCACCTGGAATTTTACATTCTTCCTCGATTTCTGATAGAGTAAAGGCCCGGGTTTCCGGGCCTTATCTGAGTGTTAAATTGAAATGTAAAATCGTCACTTACTCGATACTACGACATGATTTACCGCAAGGTACGGGAGAACGGTCGAGCCGTTCGAGATTCTCTCGGACGAGACCGCGTTAACGTTTTTTAACATTTCACGAAGATTTCCGTTGATCATTGTTTCGTTCACGGCTCCCTTCACTTTTCCGTCCTCGATGTAGAAGCTGTTCTTCGCGACTCCCGAGAAATCTCCGCTGACGGAGGGGTGGCCGCCGGAGAAGCCGCCGACGATGAGGCCGCGGGAAACGGAAGATATGATCTCTTCGAGAGTTCTGTCGCCTTCCTCCATGACTATGTCGAAGCTCGAGTTCTTCGTTACGCTCTTTCCCGTCCTGTTCGCAGCATAGAGCGAGAGGAGGAAGTTCTTCAGTACTCCCTTTTCGATTACCGGGGTGTCCTCCGTTCTGAAACCGTCGTCCGTGATGACTTCGCCGTTGACGATGTCGGGAGAGGAGGAGAGTAGCGATATCGTTATCCTCTCGTCCGCTATCTTCTCTCCCAGTTTGTCCCCGAGCGGGCTTATACCCTGCATGATGAGGGAATCGGAGAGGCCTTCAGCGATGAAGCCGAGGAAAGAAGAGAGACAGTCCGGGGTGAATATTACCGTTCCGTCGAACTTGCCTTCAAAAGATGTCATCTCAAGGCTCTTCACCGCGTTCTCGAGGTCTTTCCTCACCGATGCCGTCTCTATGAAGGGCTTATCGAGAGATTTCGTCATGAAGGAAGTGTAACATATACCCGTGGTCCTCTCTCCCTCGTGTGCCGAGAAGCCGAAGTAGACTTCGTAGAAGCCTCCCTTCGAGTGGTATTCCGTTCCGTTGGAGTTTCCGTATATGGTCTCATAGGAGGTGTTCTGTCCCACGGCCTGCATGACGAGTATGGAGGGGTAGTCGCTGACG
This sequence comes from Sphaerochaetaceae bacterium, assembly GCA_963643635.1. Taxonomy (GTDB): domain Bacteria; phylum Spirochaetota; class Spirochaetia; order Sphaerochaetales; family Sphaerochaetaceae; genus Ornithospirochaeta. Next base: position 3,130 of record CAVILL010000118.1, read on the forward strand.
ATTGTGTCCATGAGCTCCCTGAGCCGCGAGAAGAAGAGCTCGGTATTTCCTTCAAATCCTCTGTCCATCTCGATTCTTCCGGCTGACGGTGCGATGTCGTAGGCGTCGTCCCTCTCGGAGGCTTCGGCAGCCTTCACTGCTTCGTCGATGGTCTTCTCGAGAGCCTTATCGGAGAAGTCCGTTCCCGCTGTCGTTCCCTTTCTTCCGTCGATGAACACGGAGAGGGAGAATGCGGATGAGAAGACAGTGCGGAGAAGCGAGAACTCGTTCTCCGCTGCGTTGAACTCCTCCATTCTGTTCGATGTTATCGTATAGGCGAACTTCCCGATTCCCTTTTCGCTGAGTTTTCTCTCTACTCTTTCCTTTACGTCACCCAGTTCTCTCATACTATCTACCTCCGATCATGATTCTGCACCTGAGCTGCGGGCCGCCCATTCCGACGGGAATCGGCTGCTTCTTTCCGCACATTCCCGAGGCCGACCAGATAACCGTGTCGGAAACCATGTCCACGCTCCTGAGCATGTCGAATGCAATGCCGCTGACAGTCGTGTCGAGAATTGCCCTTCCGAGCTTTCCCTTCTTTATCTCGTAGCCCATCGTGACACCGAACATGAACTCTCCCGTGAGGTCTGCCTGTCCGTTGTTCGTGTCCACGAGGTAGTAGCCGTCGTCGACGGAGGCGATTATGTCATCAAGTTTGTCCTTACCCGGGAGGACTGCAGTGTTTCTCATTCTGATGAGAGGCTCGTCTCCGAATGACCATGCCCTTGCATTCCCCTGCGGCTTCACGCCGTATCTCAGGGCAGTTTCGCGGTTATGCATGTAGCCCGTGAGGATTCCGTCCTTTATTAGGACTGCGTCCTCTGCCGGGACGCCTTCGTCATCGAGGATGATCGGAAGAGGCGCGGTCTTCCCGAAGGCCGTGTGCGCGAAGTCGACAAGACTCACGAGAGGGGAGGCGACCTCTTTTCCGAGCAGCGGTCCGGCTACGCTGCCGCCTCTTACGAGGTCCGCTTCGACCGTGTGACCTACAGCCTCGTGTGCAAGCATACCCGTAAGGATTCCTCCCAGTACCACCGTCTTCATTCCCGCTTCGGGATATACTCCCTCCTTCTTGTCCATGAGACGGAGGTAGAGTCTGTCGATTTCCGGGAAGAGCCACTTCACGGATGTGAAGTAGTTGTAGAAGCCGCCTCTGCCGCCCCAGACATCCGATAGAGATACCGGTGTCCCGTCCTTTGTGACGGAGCTGAGGGTTATGACAATATGAGCGCGGGGATTGATTACGTGGCCCGAGGACATGTCGGAGGAGTAGATGATCTTGTCCTGGCTGTCCTCGCGGTAGGCGATGCTTCTCGCCGTGAGACCGGGGTACTTACAGGTAATGTAACTGTCGATTTCCCTGAGGCGCTGGATTACCGCCTTCTGCTCTGCATCGGTGATTGTCCGCTTTGTCTCGAATCTCTTCTCCGGGTAGACTGGAAAGGCACCGAGAGAGCCGGGTGTGTGGGAGGAGAGGAATGAAGCGTTCTTCTCCGCTTCTCTGATGACTGTGTCCGCAGCTTCCTTCGAGTACTCGGGAGCGGACGAGAAGCCGTAGACGCCGCCTCTGTAGACGAGGGCGCTGACGCCTCTGGACTCCGCACGGACGTTGCTGACAAGGCTTCCGTTACGGAGCACTAAGCTGCGCTGTCTGTTCTCGTGTCCCCTCAGAACCGTTGATGCTCCGTCACTGAAGAGTGAGGTGCTTTCTCTTATGATATCGTACAACACCCGGAACCCCCTTTATATGTTATAAGGATTAGCAACAGCATCGACTGACTCGACCGTCAGGCCGAGGCTTTCGATGAGTGCCTTCTTTTCTTCCACTTCATATTCCGCCACATAGGGAATGGAGAAGGTGATCTTCTCTCCATCCGTCTCCACTCTCACCTTGAAGCCGCTTCTGAGAAGGGCTTTGTAGTTGTCGAGAGCGAGCGTGCGCTTTGTAGAGCGGAG
>CAVILL010000119.1:0-5088 GCA_963643635.1 Sphaerochaetaceae bacterium
CGTCGACAATGGCGATTGCGCCCTCGTGGCATGCGTTTGCGCAGAGGCCGCAGCCCGTGCACTTCTCTTCGTCGATGTTGATGATTCTTCTCTTCATTTCTTCCCTCCTCTGGGGTCACCTCTTGTTTTTACAGGAGAAGAATACAATAATCTGGAGGAAGAAAACGTGGTTATAACCACATAAGGGAAGGATTATGGTAATAGCTTCACCGCTTTTCAGAGGCATAGACGGAGATACCCTCGAAGAGTTTTCCCGTATCGGGGCCCTCAGAACCCGCACCTTCGAGAAGGACGAAGTCATCCTCTGTTCGGGAGAGACGACGGCGGAGATGGGAATCGTGCAGTCGGGCAGCATCCTTATAGAGAACATAGATCCCTGGGGAGGAAGAAGCATTCTCTCGAAGGTGGGACAGGGACGCGTGTTTGCCGAATCCTATGCCCTTACATCCTCCCCGATGATGGTTGACGTCATCGCCGACGAGAAGAGTACGATACTCTTCATCAACACAGGCAGGCTTCTTGATGAGTCCAACCGGGAAAAAAGGTGGTACACGACACTGCTTTCCAACATCGTAAGGGTGACGGCGGGGAAGAACATGACGCTCTCGGAGCGCATATTCTGCACTTCTCCGAAAGGCATCAGAGCGAGGATTCTCATGTACCTGACAGCCATGTATAAGCGCTCCGGAAGCCGTACCTTTTCCATTCCATTCGACAGACAGTCGATGGCGGATTACCTCAATGTGGAGCGCACAGCCCTCAGCAAGGAGCTCGGACGCATGAAGAGGGAAGGTCTCATAGACTTCAGGAAGAACGGATTCACGCTACTCAGAAGTCCGGAAGAATGACAGCCGGTATGTTTATCATCAGATACTGCAATACGATAAACATATTGTGCAGCGTTAACAAAAAGGAAACAATCAGAAGGTAAGATACAGCCTGCTTCGAGGCGGAGAAATGAAAGAGAAGATTTCCTCTCTTATGACTGAGATAAACGGTGACTACAGAAGAAAGACGACGCTGTTTTCGTCTCTCTCCGCTTTTCTCAACCTTTTCTTCACTTTCTTCCATGCCGCCCTCGGAGTCGTATCCTCCTCCCTCTGGCACGGCTCGATAAGTGTCTACTATCTTGTCCTTTTCGCCATAAGGATGATTCTTGTCGTGACTGAGAGGAGAAAGGCGGAAGAGAAGGAGAGGGTGAAGGTGTACACCCTCGTCCACATACTCCTTCTCTTCATGAATGTATGTCTCGTGGTCCCCATCATCGTGATGATAGACGGCGGGCGCACCTATTCCTACGGTCTCATACCCGCCATAGCGACGGCTGTCTACACGACATACCGCGTGACCGTGGCGGTGAAGAATCTCATAAGAGCGAAGAGAAGCGAGAGCCGGACTGTGAAAACACTCAGAACCATAAATTTCCTCGATGCCCTGCTCTCCGTACTGACGCTGCAGAACGCCATGATTGCTGCGAACGGCGGGATTGGCGAGGATATGCATACGCTCATGATCTACACGAGTGCCGCAATCTGGCTCTTCATGGTATTCCTCTCGCTCCGTTCCTTCAGAAAGATTACTGCGGAGTAAAGAGAACAAATCTTCCGAATTCATAATCTGCCTAATTCGTGACAGGAAGAATGGTTAGCTGGAATCGACGGCTCTTTATCTCCGAAAGTCTCCGCGCCTGGAGGAGATAATGTCCTTCCTTCTTCAGCATCTGCGGAGATAAAAAGTAAAGAGAACAGATCTTGCAGCTTCATAATCTGTATAATTCATGTGTGTGGAGAGGTTATCGCGAAATGAGGTGTTTTCATCTTCGAAAGATTCCGGGGAATGCAGAGAAACAGAATCTCGTGCTACAGGTTGCGCAGAGAGGGAATTAAAGAGAACAAATTTTCGAGTTTCTGAAGTATCTTAACTCCCGATATAATCGAAAGTTACGAGTTTCTGTCGGCCGTTTTTCTCCTGAAGATTTCGGCACATGACGAATTCCGCCGGACAGAGAGACGGGATCAAAACCTGCAATAATTACTGTCATAATCAGAAATTACCGCCTCGGGTGCGGTGGGGCTTATCCGGGAATGAAATCGGGCTTCTAAAGCCATGCGCAAACTGTAGCACTATTTGATAGAGTTTTCCAATGAACTGATGGCTGAAACTGTCATACAACGGTGGATGTGGAGCTTATATTTTTATACAACAATAAGATAAACATATTATGCTTGATGTCTGAGTGCATCTTCTATCTTCTTTTCCACATCGACGGAAGTTGTCTTGATGCGGATGAGCTGAAGACCGGCGGAACTCAGTATCCTGTCTTTTCGCTGATCTCTCAGACTCTGTAATTCTTCTGTGTGCTGTTTTCCGTCCACCTCAACAATCAGTTTTATAGACTTGTCGAGTAGACTGTAGACTACATAGTCACAATGCGTGTTTTCATTCTCAACAAACCTTATGTCCTCGCTGTCTGTCAGAAGTGCCGTGTTGATAACCAATCTCAGCGGGTAATTGAACAACACGCCGAGGGGACCGTATTCCCCGGATGAACAGTAACTTTTCAGAAGTGTCCACATGATGTTTTCGCTGTCGAACTGGGATACCTTCATAATCTTCTTTTTCAGCGGCTCGAGAACTTTCGAGTAGTCTTCGAACATCAGGTCGAAAACGGACCAGACTGTAGATAACCTTCTTTCGCCTCCTCTGCTGTAACGGGTAAAACGGGCAAGATCTCCCAGGAGAGTTCCTTCCTGAGAGAGGGCTTCTGTTGATGCTATGACGTAGAGTCTGTCCCTCGCACGGGAGACGGCGACGTTTATCAGATTCGGGTTGTTGAGGAAGTCAGTACGTTCGCTGTCCGGGTAGATTGTAGTTCTGTCGGATGTCGTCGAGAGAATCATGACAGAGCGTTCCTTTCCCTGGAACTTATGAACTGTGTCAGTTAGGATTGAGGAATCAGCGACTTTATTTCTAATCAGCTCCACCTGGGCTCTGTATGGAGCAGTGATGCCGACTTCTTTTCTGTCCTTCAGTGCCGGAAGTATTTCATCGGTAATCACCTTCACCTGCCGTTCATTCATCCTTCCAAGTGCTGAGTGTGAAGGCGTTTCAATCAGCTTTATTCCGTTGCCGTCCTTGTGCAGTGTCTGGATTACCAGTTCTCCATTGTAGAATCGTTTGTTACAGAAACTGATTATCTCGGGATCACAACGGTAGTGCTCGTTGAGAAGTGTGGTCGGAAGGTATGAGCTGAATTTCTTCTTGATGCTTTCGAGGAGACTGTACCTTCTGTAATCGAAGCAGTCATCAAGTATGTATCTTTTTCTTATCTCATCAAGCGGGGCGAAGAGTCTGCTTTCGATTACATGAGGAAGCTGCTTCGAGTCACCGACTATGACTGCGTTCCTCGCTGCGGCAAGGGCGGGTAGCCCGCTCGTGAGCCCGACCTGACTGGATTCGTCGATGATGACATAGTCGAAGAGCACTGAGTACGGTTTCGACGACTGGAGGGAATGCGTGGTACTGAGTACTATCGGATAGTGAGTTAGAAAGATGCCGTCATTTTTATAGCTGTCTTCAGAGAAGCACCTGTCTTCAAGATGCAGGTACTTTCTCCTGAGAGTGTTGAAGAGTATCTTCTTCGACTGTTCTCTGAACTCTGTTAAAATCTTCTCAGTCTTATCCTTCGGGTATCTGGCGGAAATCTCGCTGAGTTCCTCTCTGCATTCTCTGATTTTCTCCGTATAGTACTTCTTCTGTAGAAAATCCAGGACTGCGTTCGGAGAGAAGTTCCTTCTTGGCCAGCATCCGAACCAGAAGAGCATCTTCAGTTTTCTCAACAGCTGTGGAGTACGTTTTGAATAGAGCGTTTCGATGTAGGCGGCATACTTGAGGGCGTTGTGCGATGACATTTCGTCAGAACAGAAGCGAGGCAGCGATTCGCTATATTCCTTCTCCGATGTCTCCTTTTCTTTTTTCTCTCTTTCCAGGTCGGCTATGGCTTCTCTTAACCTTGCTTTTCCGACGGAGGAGTCATAATAACCGAGCACTTCCCTTTCGAGATTCGTTATAACTTCGGAGGAAGGGGAAGAAGAGTACGGTTCAAGCATCTTCCTGAGCTCTTTTTTCGAGTGGGGACAGGAGAAGAAGTGTTCTTTGTTGCTCATACTGCCGAGTCCGGCACAAAGCTCTCCGAGTCCTTCATTTTCAAGTTTCTCGTAGACATTCCGCGTTGCTTCGTTGTTGCCGGAAACCACGGCAATGGTTTTACCTCTTATGAGAAGATTGGCGATTATGTTGAGGATTGTCTGAGTCTTTCCGGTTCCTGGAGGACCTTCTATTACGGATATGTTTGATGTCAGGGCGTTCCTGACAGCTTTGATTTGGGAGTTGTTTGATGTGAACGGAGCAATAACGGGACCAGAGTCTGCATGCGACGGGACGGAGCTGGCATTAAGGAAGACTGCCGCCGCCGAATCCTCCCTGATTTCCAGTCTGTCCAGCTGACTCTCGAGAAAGGTCCTGTCGTTTTCTTCCATTCTAAGATTATCGTCGAGTGAGGAAACCTCCAGAAGATAGTTTATGACCTCGTTTACTTTACTGTTCCTTCTGAGATTTCTTATCCTGACGAGGCCTGCTTTGTTCACTGTGAGGACACAGCCGTTTTCGACTTCGAACTTATAGACATCACCGAAAATCAGGATTCTTCTTATGTTCCTTATCGGTTTTCCGGATGCAAAGAACAGCCAGCCGTCTCTGTCTTTTTCTTCAGTTCCCCTGTTGATATAGATGATTCTGCTTCTGCCGTAATTGAAGGCTTTTCCACTGTTGAAGGTAATCTCATATCCTGCGTCGTTTTCTGTGATGGATTTAACGGCGGCTGTTATTTCCTTTTTCTGACTTCGGTCATAAATGTATGCTTCATCCCACTTCATCGGAGCCCTCACCGCAAAGATTAGCACGGGAGAGGGGTGTAGTGTAGAAAAAGAAAGAATCTTTTCTGCCGGATTCTTTGTCTCTTCTCCAACTTCAGGAGAAGTAATATAGTCACTTCTCAAGTGAGGCATATATGACATTTGTCGGTGTTGC
>CAVILL010000120.1:0-5016 GCA_963643635.1 Sphaerochaetaceae bacterium
GAAGCTTCTGCCGAAGAAGTGGGTCATGCACATATGGTGCAGACAGCAGAAGAAGTTATAGACATATAGTTCGGGGTACATCGAAGCGGTGATACCTGTCTGAAAATGAATATGAATGAAGGGCGAGGGTTTGATGAAAAAGATACTTGTTATTCTGACAGTAATGCTGATGCTTGTCTTCGCTATCTCCTGTGAATTCGAAACTCAGAAGAGCGCCGGAATAGTAACAGAAACAGAAGAAAACGGGAGTGGTGGAGACTCTGAAGCAGCGGATGGAATCGGGGCTGTCTACAGAAGTATTGGAGAAGTCGAGAATGTCTATGACGGCTACCGGACGAGGTTCTTCTCTGGGGAGACAATCGTCAATTTCCAGGACGCCGACGATCTGGTATTTCTAGCGCACCTTGTCGAGTACCGGTATTTCACGGGCCCATTTGCAAATTACGTTGAAACTGTCACAGCAAAAACGAATGCTGCTCCTCATCAGGGATACAACATCAAATACGACAAAGACAGGAAATATGCTGAATTCTGCGCATATATCGAGAAGAGTACGGGGAAGGTCAGGTACTACGAGATAAGAGTATTCTCCGGAAACTTCCTCTCAAATGATTCCGCATGGACTGCAAAGACCTGTCTTTTCAATTCCAGCCTGACAAAGGACATTACCAATAATGGTGACGTCGATTTCGGTGTCATTCTTCCGGATGTCATAATACCGTCCGTGATGATACCTCCGTCGACGGTGACATATGATGCGGCAACGGGGCTTGTTTCCGATGAGAACAACCAGATGAGAATGGAGATTCTTGAAGGTTCCACTGCAGTCAAGGAGCAGATGGTTGCCGCCCTTAATGAACTCGGCACTGTGAAGACAATCTATGACAATCAGAGTGCTCTCTGTGTCGCAATAATAAACAACGGGGCGATTGTTCAGATGTATTACTACACGGCTGCCGAATACACATCGGTCAAGGATGAATACAGTAAGCTCTTTGATGATGCGTACTCCCAAAAGGGACAGCTTGACTCGGGATGTTATCCCCATGAAGGGTTCAAGGATCTTAAATCACTTGACACCGCAAAGCAGTACATAGAGATACGCGGAGACGTCAACCTGGATACGGGAAAGGTCGTGAAGTACTCACTGAAGAGAATAGATCCCGAAACTTACAATACCGTCCTTACCGGAGGAAAACAGGATATGTCCTACGCAACGGAAATAACGCTTACCGATATTCCTCCGGTATCCGGGGACTGAAAGATGCAAGAAAAGGAAAGGTTACCTCGATTCTCGGCTTCCCGGTGAGGATGGTGAAGCTTCTGCCGAAGAAACGGGGCATGCACATATGGTGCAGACAGCAGAAGAAGCTCTGACGATAAAGTCCGGATTCTTCCGGAAAATATTCCCGATGGCGGGAAAAATATTATCGGGATGGCTGTTCGGTAATTACTTTTGAGAGGAAATTTCTATACACTGGGAGCGGAAGAAAAAAGTCATGATAAATCATATCGATCTGATGGCGGCACTGACCGCGGATTATCTGAATGTGTATGTACTTCGTCCTCTGGAAGACAGTGCGGATATCATAAAGCTCAAGGGCTATGTGATAGACGGCATAACGGAGAATCCGAAGGGGTTCAATTATACTTCGCTTCTCACAACCTATGCCAACAGCCGTGTCTATGAAGGTGACAGGGAATGCTTCCTCACTAAGCTTTCCTGTGAATCCCTCATCGGTACTTTTGCGGACATGCGTGAATCCTTCGAGTGCGACTACCGTATTGTCGAAAACGGGGAGATTCATCACTATACGGCGCGCTACAGCCGCATCTCGAAGCCGGATGAGGATCTGAGGCTTGTCGTTGCCTTCCGCAACATCGACAGCGTGGTCAATGTCGGAATCGAACAGCGCACCATGGGACTGTACAATGCCTACAGCGCCCTTTCGAACATCTTCTACTCTCTTCACAGGGTGAATGTGCAGAAGAATACATTCGCCGCCATCAAGACCACGCCTTCGATTGAAAAGACGGTCATTCCCGGCTCTGACGAATATGACGCCAACTTCGAGCGTGTCGTCCGGGCCCTCTCCTCGAAGTGGAGTCTTGCGGATGCTCTTGAGTTCGTGGACAGAAGCACGCTCGAGAGTCGTATGGCGGGTAAGAACCACATCACGACCGATTTCCTCTCCTATGCGTCGGTGACGTGCAGGCTCCATTTCTTCCGGGAGGATACGGATGAGGACGGAAGACTCTGCCATGTCATATTCGGTGTCGAGAAGCTGGATGAGGAAAAGAGCTTTGCGGTCATCAATGCCCTTTCGCGGGAATTCCAGAATGTATACTACATCAACCTTGATGAAGGTTCATCACGCATACTCAAGACCAGCGCCCCCGTCTCGGACGAACTGGATGAAAGGACGAATCAGATTTTCGATTACGGAAAGACAACGGAAAAATACCTTGTCTCCCGTATTCATCCCGATGACAGGGAGATGTTCATAAAGACGGTTTCAATCGGGAATCTCCGCAGAGTCTTCCGTGAAAAGGAAGAGATTTCCGGATCTGTCAGAATCGTGGCAGACGGAGTGACTCATTACTGCCGCTACACCTACTACAGACTTGCGGATCTCAACTGTGTCATCGCCGGCTTCAGAAACATAGACGATATCATCGAGCAGCACGCGAGAGAGGAGAGGCAGAAACGCGAGAAGGAGCTTGAATACCAGAAGCAGAGGGAGGAACAGCTCTCGATTTTCGATACCCTCGCCCATAATTTCAAGAATGTATACCTCGTGGACATTGACAAGGCAACTGCAAGGGTTCTCAAGCTCGAGGACGACTACACAGATAACAGGCTCGACAATGTCATGGACAAGGAATTTCCGTACGAGCCCTTCCTGAACGAATGGATAAGCGAGTCTGTCCATCCCGATGACAGGAAAGTACTGGCAGAGAGCCTGAGTGTTGCCCATCTGAGAGAGGTCTTCGCTGACGGAAGGAATGAATACATCGGGACCTACCGCATACTCGTTAACGGTGAGCCGATACATTACCAGTTCAGCGTCAATCTCATGAAGGACGGCGGACACCTCATCGCGGGCTTCCAGAATGTCGATTCCATCATCCGCGCCCATCTCGAGGAGGAGAGAAAACGACAGGAAAAGGAAAAGGCCTACCAGGATCAGATGAAGGAACAGCTCCTCGTCTTCGATACCCTCGCACGCAACTTCAGGAATGTATACCTTGCCGACATGGACAGGGGAACAATGAAGATCCTCAAGCTCAGTGACGGCTATGACAAACTCCTGAATGTCGGAAGCGAGCGTGAAATCCCGTTCGATGACATACGAAGACTCTGGATTGAAACGGTGGTATGCCCCGAGGACAGAGAGGAGGTGAGAAGGGTCTTCGAAACGGAAAACGTGAAGAATCTTCTTCTGACACAGGGGGAGTTCACCGGTCATTACCGCTCGATCATCAACGGGAAGCTGCATCACTTCCAGTACATCATGAGCAGAATCAGCCAGAGCGGCCTGAAAGCCGTTCTGGGATACCAGAATGTCGACGAAATCGTCGAAGAACATCTGAGAGAGGAGAGACGGAAGCGCGAGATGGAGGAAGCTCTCCTGCGCGACGAGAGAGAACACTCCGAGGTCATCTCCGCTGTCAGCACGATCTATTCAACTATATTCCGTGCAGATATCGGGAGCCGTCAGTACGAAGTGCTGACAAGCGTTCCCGGAATGGGAGCAGTTGCCGGAAAAAGCGGCAATTTCGACGACGTGAAGGAGAAGATAATCTCTACCTTCATGGCGGAGGAGATGAAGGCTTCCATGCGCCAATTCCTCGATATCGATACACTTCCCGGGAGACTCGAGGATGTCAACACGGTGGCAACCGAGTACAGGAATCCCTCGGGAAAGTGGTTTGAAGCACGCTTCATCGTGAAGAGAAGGGACGAGAACGGAAGAGCAGTGGAGGTGCTCTACGTCGCACGCGACATCACTGTCGAGAAGATGAAGGAGTTCGAACAGCAGGAGCAGCTCTCGCATGCTCTGGCGGCGGCACAGCAGGCGAACAGAGCCAAGTCCACGTTCCTCAACAGCATGTCCCATGACATCCGTACTCCTATGAATGCAATCATAGGCTTCACGGCACTTGCTCAGACGCACCTGGACAACAGGGAGCAGGTACAGGATTACCTTGCGAAGATCAGCACCTCCAGTACTCATCTTCTGAGTCTCATCAACGACGTCCTGGATATGAGCCGCATCGAAAGCGGGACTGTCAAGCTTGACGAGAAGCCCCTGCACATCCCCGATCTCCTTCACGACCTGAGGACCATGATCCAGAGTCTCATCAATGCAAAGAACCTCAACCTCTTCATCGATACCCAGGATGTGGAGCACGAGGATGTGATTGCGGATAAACTGCGCCTGAACCAGGTTCTGATCAACATAGTCGGAAACGCCATCAAGTACACACAGCCGGGAGGCGACATCATGATACGCCTCGTCGAGAAGCCGTGCTCCATGAAGCAGTATACGACCTACGAGTTTTCAGTGAAGGACAACGGCATCGGCATATCGAAGGAATTCCTTGCCCACATATTCGAGTCATTCTCAAGAGAACGCAGTTCTACCATAACCGGTATACAGGGTACGGGACTGGGAATGGCGATCACGAAGAACATCGTGGACATGATGGGAGGCACAATCACGGCAGAAAGCGAGGAGGGAAAGGGCTCTCTGTTCACCGTCACGCTTAATCTGAAGATTGCAACTACCCTTGTCAGGGAAAAGCCGATTCCCGCTCTCAGAGGCGCCAGGGCTCTCGTAGTCGACGACGACCTCAATACCTGCAGAAGTGTTTCCAAGATGCTCCGGGAGATCGAGATGCGCCCCGACTGGACTTCTTCGGGAAAGGAAGCTGTTGTCCGTGCACAGGATGCCACGGAGATGAAGGACGAGTACAAGGTCTACATCATAGACTACCTCATGCCGGATATGA
>CAVILL010000121.1:0-4869 GCA_963643635.1 Sphaerochaetaceae bacterium
CTCTTACTCATGCATTCGCTATCGACTCCGACGGCGACTTCACAGCTGACAAGGATGAAGCAGTATGGGACGGCGTATTCCACGAGTCATATGCAGCATTCCAGTCTGCTCCTTATCTTACAGCAGTCATCGACGGAATCACATGGCTCAACGCAGCTTATTGATTCTCTCCTGAATGAAGGAACTGAAAGCGGCGGGGAAACCCGTCGCTTTTTGAAAGGTTCAATACATGGTACATAAAAGATATAAGATCTTCAGATACCTCCTTGCGCTCGCAATGCTTTCGTTCATTGCTCTTGCTGTCATCTTCTCGATTGTCCTCAAAGGGGAAGAGGAGAGCAGGACCTATGAGATGTGCATAAACCTTCCGGCCGAGGCTGAAGCCGCGTACTGCCGCATAACACTCACGGCACCCAACCGGACGTCGGAGGTGATAACCCTTCCGGGAAATGTGACCGCAACGACAAGGGCGGTGGAAATCCCCGGTGCGTGGACGATTGTGGCTGAAACCCTGAAGAGCGACGGCAGTGTCATCGGACGCGGAGTTGCCGTTGCCGTGGTCAGCGGGGAGAAGACGGTGTCCGTCTTCATTGAAATCGGGAAAACGGGAGAGGAGCAGGGAACACTCTCGATAGGTATCGACGGGGAGGGTTCCTACAGAGTGATAGTATACGGCTCCTTATCAGGTTCTCCCGTAGCGGAAGGAAAAACCGGCACCCCGGATGGAGAGAACAGTGTCTCCTTCTCTCTTGACGAAGGAACCTATACCTTCATGATTCTTTCTTCCTGCAACAACACAGTGCTTGCTTCAGAGAAGATAAAGGTTGAGAAGGGAAAGAGCCTCTCTCTGTTCTATGAAGCAGATGATGACCTTTCATTGTCCGTTGAGGACGTCTCCTCTGATGATTCGCTTTCCATTGTCCTTTCCGATCCCGTAGTTCATTCCGGTGACGAGATCATCCTCTCTGTCGAAGGCGCGGATGATGGGGACGAATACGAATGGTATATAGACGGAGCGAGAACAGAAGGAGATTCTTCTTCCGTCAGCTGCACCTTCACCGATGAGGGGGACAGCGAAGTGCTATGCCTTGTCAGAGACAGAGAGACCTCGCTTCTGAGGACGGTCGGGAGGAGAATCCGTGTACATGAAAGGGGATATGTTCCGAAAATCGGGTTTGTCGTAATCAATGACGAGTCCGACCAGGGATATACCATGAACTTCCTCGACGGTATGGATAATGCCGTGAAGATGCTTGAGGCTGACGGATACGATGTCGAAGTCGTCATAAAGAAGGGCGTGACGGAGTCCGACAGTGCAAGGGAAGCCAACGACGAGCTTGCTTCCGACGGCTGCGAAATCATATTCAACAACAGCTACGGCTTCGAGCCCTACATGCTCAGTGTTGCCGACAGCTATCCGGACACTCTCTTCGTGTCAATCACGGGCTGCGAGAGCCAGAGTGACGGAAGAGACAATACGTATAATGCCTATGCCGCAGTTTACGAAGGCCGATATGTCTCCGGGGTTGCAGCGGGAATGAAGCTCAACGAGCTGATGGAAAACGGTACGATAGAGGCGGATGAGGCTGTAGTCGGATACGTCGGAACATATTCACTCGGAGAGGTCGTTTCCGGAATGACGGCATATTACCTCGGAGTTAAGAGCGTCTGTCCGGGTGCCGTAATGAAGGTATTCTTCGTCGATACCTGGGGCGACATGACTCTCGAGGAAGCTGCAACCGACTCCCTCATCGACAACGGCTGTGTCATCATAAGTCAGCACAGTGATACCATCACTCCTGCTCTGACTGCGCAGAAGAGGGGAGTCTACCATACGGGATACAACGCCGACATGACAGGTGTCGCTCCGCTGTCGTCGCTTCTTTCCTGTAGAATTGACTGGACAAGGTACTTCTACACCTTCATCCGCAACTATCTCGACGGTGAGGAGAATCCGTCCGACTGGACTGGAACGATGAAGGACGGGGATGTAGTAGTAACCGCTCTCAATGAGGAGATAGCGGCTCCGGGGACAAAGGAGAAGATTGCCGAAGTAGAAGATGCCGTCATTTCGGGTACCCTCAATGTTTTCGATACCTCCACCTTCACTGTCGACGGCGAAACTCTCACCCACACCTACGCTCTCGACACCGACGGCGACTACGTTCCGGACTCGGGAGAGGCTGTCTGGGACGGCGTATTCCACGAATCATACTCTTCCTACCAGAGTTCTCCGTACTTCCGCACCGTAATCGACGGTATCGAGTGGCTGAACGAGCCCGGAAAATAAGGTGATTTCTTCATAATTTGTTGCTTTTGTGTAGGGTATTGATAGAGTCTCTGTCATTTGCAGCTGAGCGGTTGTCTTACTCCGGAATGCTGTTTACATTACAGTCAAGTGAGGAAAATAAAATGAAAAAGTCGGTTTTGAAAACATGTTCAATGGTATTCGCAGCACTCTGCCTTATTGGTTTTGTGGTGCTTCTATGTTCGTCAGTCACACTTCCATACACTGAAAAGTACCGTGTATGGGGTTCTACATACACCCGGCATTATTCGGGATCCTTCGATGCATCGGCACTGCCGTCACTGATTCTTACATTTTTCGGTGCATTCTGGGGCTTCGTGCTCTTCTTCTCCATTCCGTGCGAAGGCAGAAAGAAGGAGGAAAAGGCGGAAACCGTGAATCCCGATTCTGCAGAAAACGGCAGCGGATGCGGATGCTGCTGATATATGGAGCGCGGCTGAAACAGACTCCTTTTAACCAATCTGTGTTGTGCAGAACCTCCCGTTACGGCGGGAGGTTCTCTCTGTCACTTCTTGATTATCCTTAGTATGAAACCCTTGAGGTACTGGCTTTCGGGGAACGAAAGTCGTACGGGATGATCGGCTCCGGCGCTGAGAGTCTCGAGCACCTGCACTTCGCATCCCGCGTCGGCTGCAGCCCAGCTCAGTATGAGAAGGAAGTTCTCCCTCGTGAGGGCCCCCGAGCAGGAGAAGGTTATGAGGATGCCTTCGTCTCTGATCTTCATCATCGCGACCCTGTTGAGGTCCTTGTAGGCTTTTGTGGCATTTTCGAGCCTGCTCTTCGTCTGGGCAAGTTTCGGGGGATCGAGGATGATGCAGTCGTATTTATTCTCCTCGACTGTTCTCAGGTGATTGAAGCAGTCTGCTGCGGTTATCGTAACGCGGTCGCGGCTGCCGACGGGAAGAACACCCCTGTTCTCGTTGAGGTGTATCTGATAGAGAAGGTGTCTCAGGGCGCTTTCGCTGCTGTCGACGGCATCGACTGAGAGGGCTCCGGAGCGGAGCGCATGGAGGGTGAATGCGCCTGTGTACGGGCATACATCCAGAACGGTCCTTCCGGATGTGTATTTCTCGGCAATGTTCCTGTTTTCCCTCTGGTCGCAGTAGAAGCCGGACTTCTGTCCACGCCCTGGAGAAATCTCATACCATATTCCGCTTTCCATGAAGAGTGTGTTGTCTCTCGGAACCTCGCTTTCCTTTATCTCCTTCCCGCCGACGAAGTAGCGTGCATTCTCACTCAGGCCTTCGCTGGAGGCATAGAAGGAATCTCCTGTCACCTGGATACGGGACGGATGGAGTGTGTCTTCGAGCGTCCTGATGATTACAGGAAGGAACCTGAGGGCGAAGCGGGAGGAGAGTATGAGTCTTACTTCCCGCGCATAGCAGTCTGCGGCGAGTCCCGGAATGAAGTCGGCTTCTCCGTGGATGAGACGGAAGCAGTTCGTATTCTCCATGCTGAAGAAGGCTTTTCTTCTTCTGACTGCAGCCTTCACGAGAGAAGCGACGAATTCGTCGTCTGTAATCGCGTCCCTGTTCCAGGTGAGAAGATGAAGAACAATGTGTGATTTCTCGTCGTACCATCCCTTTGCGATGAAGGAACCTTCTGATGTGTATACTTCAGCCCAGTCGCCGTTATGAAAGACCGGCTCCACGCTTTCCACGGCTCCCGTGAAGACCCATGGATGGTGCTTTTCGAGCTGTTTCTCCTTACCTTTTCTTATAACGATTCTGTACATTGTCTTTCCTCCGGCGCTATGGATAATCACCATGCAAAAGATTACACTTTTCTCCATGAAAAAGAAACTTGTTGTCTTCGATCTTGACGGGACACTCCTCTATACTCTTCCGGACATAAGAAGAGCGGTTAACTACGCACTCTCTGCCTACGACATTCCCCCCATTCCGATGGAGGAAGCAAGGACGATTGTAGGAAGGGGCCTCAGAAATGCTCTCATAGCCGCCGTGAACAGAAGTGGAAAGATGATAGAAGACAATGATTTCTCCCTCATGAACGAATTGATGGTATCGTCATACATGAAGCATCCTTCGGATAATACCGTCCCCTATGACGGAATACCGGAGCTCCTCGGGCTTCTTATGGAGAACGGAGTGATGGTTGCAATAGCTTCGAACAAGAAGGATGAAATCGTACAGAAGATCGTGAAGAACATCCTCCCGTCCGTCCGCTTCTCGTTCGTCCTCGGACAGACCTCCACGTATCCTCTGAAGCCCGATCCGGAAGGTATTCTCAGTGAAATCGGAAAGCTCGGAGTCACGACTGACGACATAGTCTACGTCGGCGACAGCGAAGTAGACTACGAGACTGCCGCCAATCTCGGATGCGGCTATATAGTTGTGAGCTATGGCTACAGAACATCTGAAGAGCTGAAAGAGAAGGGGATTGCAGATACTGCCGGCACTGTCGAAGAACTCGGAGAGAAACTCCGGGTAATGTGTCTCTGAGAAAAAGCCCGGCATTGTATCTGCTTTATTGGTGCGGGCAAACTCTCCGGTGCTCTCAAGAAGTAAGCTACCATTCCATCTGCCAGTAGTCAGGATGCA
>CAVILL010000122.1:0-4868 GCA_963643635.1 Sphaerochaetaceae bacterium
CACGACAGAAGAGAAAACAGAAGCACACTGCACGGAGAAATTACAGCAAAAGATGAAGGAAGAGAGGCACACCCGATGAACAGTCAGCCCTCGAAAACGAATTATTTTACAAACCGTTCCCGTCGGCTTTGGGAACGGTTACTTTTCTGAGATCATTATACAGATTATCACAATGGTCAGGACCACCGAGACTGCTTCATAGCATGTCATCATAAAGCACCTCCTTTCTCTTCAGTTTTCACGTCCAATCGAGAGGTAACACCTCCGATATCCATCTTTCAACAAATACCGGGGGCCGAGGCGCCGCCGTTACGGGTATACCCGATGATGAGCATAGCACATAGGAAAATGTAAAAAGTGGCCGGAAAAGTGACACTTTCGTTTTTTTTCATGATTTTCCATCTTCCTCCGAAGAGGAAAGGCCAACGGTCTGCGGTCAACTTTTGTTGCACTTGATTTGTAAGAAGTGTTATCTTGTTTACATGGCAGAACGGAGAAATTTTTCGCGCTACAACATGCGCTGCGGCATTGTCCTCAGATCACAGGTGGGAGACGTCAGACTCGACGGCTTCGAAATCCCGCAGCTCGACAGCAGATTCTTCATCATAACGGCTAAGGACATTCCGGGAGAGAATGCGATAAGAGTGATGGGAACGAAGATTCCGCTCCTCGCAGACGACTACGTCGCATACCCCGGACAGCCTCTTCTGGTTCTCTTCGGACCTGACTACGAGAGCGCGGAACTCGCTCTCGAGAAGATAAAGGTGGTCACGACTCCGATTAATGAGGGTGAGACGAGGCCGACGGAGACAGAAGACAATCTCCCCCCCGATCCGCTCTTCTTCTCCTGGGGACTCGACAACGAGGACGAGACAGAGAAGGAAAAGCAGAGTCTGAGAAGAGTCGAAACGAACCTCTCCGTCATTCCTTCAGATATCCGCAGTCACGTGCGCTACGACGTTCTGACGTGGCCGGAGAACAACGGCACGTGGCACGTGCAGTGTCCCACGCAGTGGCCCCAGCTCGTGAAGGAGACGATAGCCAATGCAACGGGAGCGAACCCGGAGCAGATAGTCCTCCATCCGGAGAAGTATCTGGAGCGCTACGACGAATTCATCGTCACCTCCGCCGTCTTCGGAGCATACACCGCCATCGCTGCAGAGAAGACGAAGATCGCCTGCGAAATGAGACCCGAAAGCTGGGCACGACGCACCGGTATGGATTTTCTTCTCACAACCTGGCTCGACAGCGAGAACAGACCCCGTCACGAGGAGATAACCGTCACCGTCAACCAGGGTGCATTCTCCCCGATGGGAAAGGAAATACAGCGCCAGATAATGGCCGGAATAATGCCGAAGTACAACCTCGACTCCTTCAAGGCCCTCATACGTACGGTCCAGAGCCCGTCCTTCCCCACGGCATTCTGCGGCTCCTCCATATATTCCTTCGCCGTCTCCGCTACCGCCCTTCACAACTCACGTCTTGCCGAGAGAGCGCTTTCGACGCCCCTGAGGTACGCCGTGACACAGTCGAAGGACATAACGAAGTTCACGGACTGGGCACCGAGGCACGACCTGGGGGATCTCGGGGAAAGACTGAAGAACGTGGCTGCCTCCTCCGACTACGAGAGAAAATGGTCCGCCGGCTCCCTGCATGCGGGTTCCTTCGGCCTTCAGGGGTACCTCTACGGAATAGGACTTGCCTCCGGCCTCTCGATTTCCGGCTTCTCGACAACAAGTGCAAAGGAGAACCAGTTCCAGGCCCAGATTTCATATACTGCCAAGAAGAACATAACGATTACAGGCACGATTCCTTCCCGGATCACGCAGGACAAGACCCTGAGGGACCTCGTGGGACAGTACTTCGTGAAGAACAGCCAGTCGGAGCCGATTCTCTTTCTCGAGAACTACGTCAAGGCTCCCGACAGCGGCCCGGACATACTCTCCTCCTACCAGACGATATTCCTCACCCAGCTCATGAAGGCCGCGAACAAGCTCTCGTCTCTCACCGAGAACGGTCCGGTGGACCTCAAATTCAATTCGCAGAACCTCTCGATGCCGTGCGAGTTCGAATACTCGGGCTACGGGGCGGCGGTCTGCGAGATTACGATTCCGAAGGTTTCACTCGTGCCGGTGGCGAAGAAGCTCTGGCTGGATATGGCACTCGCGCTTCCCTACTCGAAAGGGGCGCAGCAGAAGATAAAGGCGATTGCATCCGAGACCCTCGCGTCCCTCGGTGCAGAGCTTGGTGACGGTTTCTCGATCGACATAAAGATAACGGGAGAGAAGAAGGACACGACAGTCTACTCCTCCCTCGAGAACACGACGCGCTTCCTTGTCACCGCAGCATACACTGCCTCGCTCTGGCAGGCACTGGGTGAGAAGAACACAGTCACCATGCCCTCATCGGCAGTGATGATCGAGAACATACTCTCGGGAGGAAAGAACAGGTGAAGATAGACTGCACGGTAGACGGAAAGACACTTACTCTTTCACTCAATTCGAACAAGCCGCTGTCACTCATTCTCCAGGAGAATCTGGATATCCAGTCGGTGACATCGCACTGCAGGGGAAAGATGTGCGGACTCTGCGCAGTCCTCATAGACGGCAGGGCGCAGCTGGCGTGCCTCGTTCCCGCATTCGAAATCAGAAACAGGGAGATTGTCACATTCGACCAGTTCCAGAAGACGAGGAACATGAAGGACATCGCGAAGGCATACGAGACTGTCGGAGTCGAACCCTGCCAGGACTGCTATGCCTCCCGTACCATTCTATTCGAGTCGATCATATCCTCCGGAGAGACGAGACCGGACGAGATAAAGCGTCTCCTCAGTGCCGTCCGCTGCTCCTGCATGGAGATGGAGGACGAAATCAGCATCATCAACAAGGCAGTCGAGATAAGGAGGAAGAGAAATGTACGAAGGTCTTAACTCCCCGTCGATCCACATTCCCCAGAGCCTCTCCGAATACAGCCAGACCGCCCTCAGATACCCCAATGCGAAGATCTGGGCGGGCGGCACTGCGATAATGAGCAGGGAAAAGAGCTACCCCAGCCGTGAGACCAACCCCGAAGTCGTATACCTTGCCTCGATCGAGGAACTGAGGAAGATCTCACGCAACGACAGAATGATAGAAACTGGAGCCATGGTGACTCTCAACGAGATTCTCCGCGGACACCAGTCATTCCTTCCGGGAATCCTTACCCGGAACATCATCGCAATCGGAAGCCCGCTTCTCACGGGCCGTGCGACAATCGGGGGCGCGACGGCGACGACGAACCCGATGACGACGATTCCCGGAACCCTCATAACCCTCGGCGCCAACGCCGAAGTGAGAACCCTCAGGAAGAAGACGGTCAAGTCCAAGTGGACGCCTCTCTCGCAGCTAGTGAACGTTCTCAAGAGCGGACAGATTGCTCTTCCGCCGCGTGCACTCATCACGAGAATAAGGGTGTCTCTCGCCCCGCTTGAGTACTCCTACTTCAGAGAGGAGGGATCCTACGTCGACGACATAGAGAACACCGTCGCGGTATCGTTCACGGCGGAAGGGGGACAGGACACCCTCATCAACCCCCACCTTGCAATCACCTTCCCCCTCCAGGGAATCGTGTATTCGAAGGACCTGGACAACATCCTGATGCAGCTGCACTTTCCCCTCTCGGGACAGGATTTCAACCAGTTCCTGCAGATAGCCTACACCTTCATCAACTCCGTCACACCGAACATAACGAAGCTTCAGAAGGCCAGACTGAACTACATCCTCGAAGACATGACGAACAGCATCAACACGAAGGTCCTCGCACCCTCGCAGCTTGAAAGCGCCGTCTGATAACCACGGAGCATACAGACTTGAGTAATTTCGTACACCTCCACAACCATACCGATTTCTCGCTCCTCGACGGAGCCGCCTCGATTCCCCGCTACATTGCAAAGTGCAAGGAGACGGGAATGAAGGCCCTCGCCATTACGGACCACGGCAACATGTACGGCGCCGTCACGTTCTACAAGGCATGCAAGGATGCCGGCATAAACCCGCTCGTCGGATGCGAGTTCTACCATACCCACGACCGCCACGTTCAGGACAGCTCGTCCAAGTACTTCCACCTGATTCTCATAGCGATGACGGACAAGGGCTACCACAACCTCATGGAGCTGAATTCCATCGCCTGGAAGGAAGGCTACTACTACAAGCCCAGGATTGACGACGAGTCGCTCATGAGCCACAGCGAAGACCTCATCTGTCTCTCGGCATGCGTCGCGGGAGAGATTCCCCGTCTCATAGTCGCGGGCGACATAGACGGAGCAAGAGAGAGAATCAAATGGTACAAGAGCGTCTTCGGTGACAGGTACTACCTCGAACTCCAGGACCACGGGATAGACGAGGAGAAGGAGGTTCTGAAGGTTCTTCCGGGACTCGGACACGAACTCGACGTCCCCCTCGTCTGCACGAACGACATCCACTACATAGACAAGTCCGACTGGAACGCACACGACACGCTCATCTGCATAGGAACGCAGAACAAGAAGAGCGACGAGAAGAGAATGCGCTACAAGGAGGGGGAATTCTACTTCCGCACCCCCGAGGAGATGGAAAAGCTCTTTTCCTGGTGTCCCGAGGCTGTCGAGAACACGGGTAAGCTTGCAGAGAGATGTCAGCTCGAAATCAAGTTCCCCGGCCCGATTCTCCCCAAGTGTCAGATTCCCCCTGAGTACAAGAACGACGCCGATTACCTGACGGCCCTCTCCTACGAAGGCCTGAAGATGAGGTACCCCGATGCCGGGGGAGAGGAACTCGAGAAGCTCAAGGCCAGGCTCCAGCACGAGCTGGACATCATCATAAAGATGGACTTCCCCGCATACTTCCTCATCG
>CAVILL010000123.1:0-4784 GCA_963643635.1 Sphaerochaetaceae bacterium
TTGCAGCCATGCATTTCTGTCTTTACTCTTATACAAGATTACCTAATTTCATAATAAGAAAACAAATATAAAAGAGAATCAAGCTTACCACAGCTTACTAAAAAATCGAAAATCAAATAGTAAGTTAGTGGTAAGCTGATTATCTACTCCTGTACCGTTGATTCGGACTCTTCGGCTTATCAGGGATAGTTAACAACAGAAGCCCTGCTTCAACCATCGGCTTTAAAATCAGCTGTCGGAAATATTCCTTTGAACAAGTTCCATACTTTTTTCTGATTTCTTCACCTGTTCTTGGCTCATTGCAGAAAAGCAGAAACTCATTGATTTCATCCACCGTAAGCTTGATTTCAACACGTTGAAAATCACATTTTTCCTTGTTTTCTCAATAGGCCCGGCAGAGACCGTCGCAGTCTCACAGAGCGGAATGGTAATTCGGAAGACATCACCGTCTTCAGTGAACACGGGTTCTGCGCCGCTGTACAGCAACGTGTACTTGTAGCTTTTCCTCATTCCGGAACCGAGTTCATCCGCAAATCCCATCTCTCTGAAGACCTTGCTTATCGAAGGATTCTTCTGGTAAGCCTTGCAACGGAGCTTATCTCTCGGGGATTCTGTAAAGCTTTCCCTGGATCTTTATTCCGATTTCATCGGGAGCATATGAAGCGTTCTTGTACAACTAACGAGGGAGATGCGGGTGCTCCGGGGACGGAGAATACCTGCTGATACTTCATCACAGAGTACTGCGATCTTTCCGCTGTCAGATGAGGATCTCCTCCTTCCACCCGTCTATGTTGCGCTTCTCCGTACTGAAGTTGATTCCGAGAAGATGAACGGTTCGTGAGGAACCGCTGCTCCATGCCCTGTACTGCTCCCAGTAGCCTTTGTCGTTTATCTGCCTGAGGGCGGCATCAGCGGATTCGTCTCTCTTGAACTCCATCACCCAGACGTGATGAGGAGTCCTGACGACGGCATCGATGCGTCCCTTATTCGTCATAACTTCGAGATTCACTACGGCATGTATGACTACCATCATTGCATAGAACATTCCCTGGTAGTCGGCTTCTATCTGCTTCTGCTCGTCTCGGTAGGGAATGGCTGCGTAGACAGAGAAGAGGTTGTCGATGACGCCCTGTGCATTACCGTTCCTGAACTGCGTGAGGAGGTCGTCGCTGTCGAAGCTCTCTTCGGCTTCTTCACTCCCGTAGACTCCGATGAGCTTCATCGATACGGCAGTCTCGACTTCCTCGTTCGGGAACCCGAGATAGAGGGCGTCGCTCTTTTCGGTGTTCTTTATCGTGAGATAGCCCGACTGCAGGAGGAGGGACTTGTACTTCAGCGGTGTAATTCTTCCCGTTGTCATCTCCACGATGTCGAATGAGGACATGCTCTCCTTCCTGACGCTCTTTTCAAGGTCCACGGCTATGTTGAAGTGAACCTTCCTCGCCATGTCCATTAAAAGCTTCGTTCCTCCCGTTTCGATCCAGTAACTCTCCCAGTCCTCCCCTCCCCTGGCAAAGAAGGATCCGATCGAGACGGGATTGTAGACTGTCTCGGATCCGGGAGCAAACCGGTAGCCGTCGTACATTGCCTTCAGCTTACCGAGGTAGCTTTCCCTGTCCGTTTTCGTGGCGCACATCCCCTTCTCTATGTAGGGGGCGAAATATTCCTCCACTTCTTTCTGGGTGTAGCCGAACATCGTCGCATAGTCCCTGTCGAAGGAGAGGTCGAACAGATTGTTCATCGTCGAAAATATGCTCATCTTCGAGAACTTGGTAACACCGGTTATGAAACAGAATCTGATGTTCTTGTCCTGGGCTTTCAGGACTGAATAGAAGTCTCTGAGTACTCCCCTTATCTCTTCTATGTCCGCTCTGTATATGTTGTCGGAGATCAGTCTGTCGTATTCATCCACGAGGACGACAACATCTTCTCCGCGCTCTGCAAGTTTCCCGATAAGATATCTCAGGGACTCGTTGTATTCATAGCCTTCCGGAATTTCCACTCCGTAACTCACAGCCGATTCAAGAACAATATTCCTTATCTGATTTCTGAGTTTTTCCGTATTTATATATGAGATGTTGCCGAAGTCGATGTGAATTACGGGATACGCTCTCCAGTCGTAATCAGTCCCGTCTATATAGAGTCCTCTGAAAAGTTCCCTGTTGCCTTTGAAGATCTCCTCGAGCGTTCTGATTGTAAGAGACTTCCCGAAGCGGCGCGGGCGTGAAAGAAAATAATAGGCACCCGGCTTTCGTATCAGCTGATAAAGATATGCCGTCTTGTCGACATATAAGAAGTTTCCCTTTATCAGAGTTTCAAAAGAACCGTTTCCTACAAGTATATCCTTCACTTCGTGCCTCCACAGTTGAATATAGCATAAATCGGAATGTCCATCAAAAAGATTCTCCTCCTGCATCTTCCGATAAGGGATAAGATCTGTTCCTCCCCGTACCGTCAGTTCCTGTCTGACACGCGAAGAGGAATTTCTGAAGGAGAGGACCGGGTCGATCTCATTTTCCGGCAGACAGCACTCTCTTCACGGTTCAGCCTGTCTGTGTCGATTCTACTTCAGAGTTTTCCACCCCGCAAGGCACAGAAACGGAACGGATTTTGTACGTTATTCGTTAAAATTAAATGAGTTATCTTGGATTTTTAAATCTTTTTTCATTTTTCCGCAGTCGTCATCCGCTTCTACAGAAAAGGATGAAATCAGCGGATTGCAGGCTTCACCTGCTCATGCCGCAGCGTCTGAGTTCGCTGTGAAAGGCGGTTCTCCGCGAGTACAGGTCTCTGTACGCCTGCATGAGAATCTGCTTTCCGTCCCTTCTTCCCCGGGACTCCTCGACTTCGCCCAGCGCCGCAATGAAGGAAGCGCATTCACCGTAATAGTTCCGTTTGCTTCCCGCCATTACCGCATCGGTTCGCATCCGGACCCATTTCTCTATCTTCTGAATCCACTCATCGCAACGGGAATCATCGGGAGTGACACACTTCTTCCATTTTTCAAAACAGTCAAGGAACATCTCTTTATCCGTTCCATGGGGCTTCTGGCCCGTTCCGAGGAAATAGTCACTGACCCTGAATTCCACCGCATTGAATGCCAGATTTCTCATATCTTCCATTCCCATTCCCTGTGCTCCCTTTGAAAGCAGCATCAGGAAGAGTGCGATTCCCTCCTTCATGAAGGTGGAGGTCCAGCCGAGACCTTCTTCGACAGTCATGTACTTGTCCATCACTTCATCGAACCGCATATCGAAGAACATGACGAGAGCAGTCGGCTTCTCATTCCACCCCCTCTCGAGAGAAAAGTAGGAGATATAGACTGTTCTTATTTTTGCAGAATACCTGTCCCAGTCATCAAGAAGAAGTCTGAGCCTGAGATAATTCATCACATCAGCCTTGCTTCTGAACGCTTCAATCCAGCATCCCGTCACAGCCTCCCTCTTATCCGCCATGATGGCGTAATCGGCTGTTCTGAGACAGATTTCGCTTCTTGTTTCCGTCCTCCCGGGAACCTCCTTCACAGCCCTCAGCCCCGTCTCGAGCATGAGAGAAGGAGATGCATTCTCCAGTCCCTGTCTCATGATGCTCAGATAAAGAGCGGGATGCGTCTGGGCATACCGCGATGCCGTTTCTATGATAAGAGAGGAATCATCAAGCATATGCAGGGCTTCGACAAGAAGCTTATCGACAGAGGAGGACGGACGCGAAGCAAGGGCGGAAATCCATGACGGCAGAAAAGACGGAACATCTATCTCATCCTTCGAGAGTGCGAGGAAGTTCTCAAGCGTGATGGAATAGTCGTTGAGATTCTCCATGATAGTCACCATGGCCTCCGCACGCTTCTTCCCGCTGCTGCCCATATATGCGAGATACACGCATTCTCTCAGAAGCGTTTCCCCGTCCGTTTTCAGCAGATCATGGGAAATCAGATCCGTTATGTCCATCGAGGATTCATCGCTGTCCCCGGAGACGGTGACATCGAGCTGAGAGAGCTTCAGGGCAAGTGCAGCTCCCTTTTCATACTCCTCCCTGTCGATGGATTTACTGAGCATCGAAACAGCCTCGTCGATATCGTCCAGGACATCGTCGGGATCCGAATAACGGAACTGATCCTCCCAGTCTCCGTCCCAGTCATCCCAGTCCTCGTTGTACTCGCCTTCGATGCATCTCTCTCCGTTCTGTATCTCCTCGAGGTTTTCGAGAACAGTGTCCATTTCCCCTTCCAGGCTTTCGCTCTTCTTTCCGGACTGAGCATTCTGCTTCCGGGTGGAAGTACGGTAGTTTCCGAGAACTGAGAGAAATCTGTCTCTGTGCTCCTCCGGAAGAGTCCTTGCGATTTCGTGTACGAAAGCCCTCAGACTGTCTGAATCACAAAGAGCGGATGCGCTGTCTACTTTCTTGAGAAACGTTGGATAGTTCATGAATTTACGTCGGAATTACCGACACTCCTTTGACAGTTTTGGGACAGTATAACCCATAATGCTCCTGAATGTGTTCTTCTCGAAGAATCTCCTCTCATCAGCACCCATATACACAGCTACACGAAAGTCACTATCCTGGCAGAACAGCAGTTCGGGATTGGCCGGTATTATGCACTACGATGCCGCAACGTGAGCCTCAATAGAGAAGTCATTACTTCTTCGCTGACTGATTCTGTCCCAACTGTTCCGCTTTTTCCAGGAACTCATCTACACTCATGCCAAGATCGGATGCTGCATACTCGGCAGTAATTATTCCATTTCTGTAGTACTTAGCCGTTGTATCGAATTTACCTTCAGCTC
>CAVILL010000124.1:0-2579 GCA_963643635.1 Sphaerochaetaceae bacterium
GAGAAGGTGATAAGGGAATATCCGGGAATAACGGATGCGACAGTTGCAGCCTTCGACAACCCCGCAGGCGGAAAGTATGTCGCAGCCTATGTCGTTTCTCCGGACAGGGTCGACATCGGGAAGCTGAATGCCTTCATAGCCGGACGTAAACCCGACTATATGGTTCCGGAAGTGACGATGCAGATAGACGCCATCCCCCTAACGACGAACCAGAAGGTCAACAGACGTGCTCTTCCCGTTCCTCAGAGAAAGAGCTCTGACGGCTTCATCCCTCCCCGCAACGACAGGGAGGAGAAGATATCGGCATTTGTTTCGATGCTTCTCGGCGGAGAGAAGATCAGCGTCACGGATTCCCTTGACAGGGCGGGGCTTACAAGCATAGGCATCATGCAGCTCACGGCCTTCATGAAGAGAGAGTTCGACATGGCTCTTCAGATAAGCGACCTCGCTGACAACGACACAATCGAGCGTCTTGCTGCCTTCGTCTCCAGCCGGAAACCAGAAACGGAAAGAAAGAAGGAGGTCTTCTATCCCGTAAGCTCGAGTCAGAAGGGTATTTTTGCAGAATGTCTGTCCTCTCCGGAATCAACACTCTACAATATTCCCTATGTCTTCAGACTTTCCGACAGAGTCGATACTGCAAGACTGAAGAGGGCTCTGATCAGGGCCGTCAATGCCCATCCGTACCTCAAGACAATCCTCACCGTCAACCAGGATGGGGAAGTGAGGGCCGTAAGACGGGACGAGGCCCGGGTCAGCATCGGAGAGGAATACTGTCAGTCCCTTCCGGGAGAAGACAGGCTCGTACAGCGCTTTCCGCTTACGGAGAATGAACTCTACAGGATCGCCTTATTCCACACTGCAGACGGCAGCTACCTCTTCATGGACATACATCACATAATATTCGACGGAACTTCCTTCGTCATTCTTCTCGAGGACATTGAGAAGGCATACAGGGGAGAGAGAATCGAAGAGGAGAAATACACTGCATTCGAGTACGCACTCGACGAAGAGGAGGCGATGAAGAGCGGTAAGTACACCGAGGCGAAGAAGCATTTCGACGCCATCTTCTCCTCTCTCGAGAATACGGATTCACTTCCTCCTTCCGATACACTGAAGGGAACTCCCTCCGTTCCCCGGAATACCGTTTTCACATCGGCTGTTTCTCCCGAAAGGATGGAAGACTGGTGCGGGAAACACTCTGTCAGTGCCGGTGCCGTCTTCAATACCGCCTTCGGCTACACGCTCTCGCTCTTTTCGGGGACGAAGGATGCCGTCTACGCTACAGTCTATTCCGGACGCAGTGATCCGAGGCTCGAGAGGGCGGTTTCGATGTTCGTCAGAACGTTTCCCATGTATTTCTCCGTCTCTCCCGGTTCCACGGTCGGGGAAACGGTCAGGGCAGTGGGGAAGCAGTACCTCGACGCCATGGCCCACGATGTCTACCCGTATTCGGAGATGGTGCGTGACTATTCGCTCACGTCATCCGTTCTCTTTTCCTACCAGGGAAGTCAGTTCGTCTTCGATTCCATTGCGGGAGAGAAGGCCGAAGTGAAGTCTCTCGAACGTGATACGGAAAAGGCGAAGGCTGTAGTTCTTGTAACCGTGGAGAACGGGAAGTACGTCTATACCTTCTCGTGCAGCAGCGGCCTGTATACCGAGGCTTTCACTCTCTCGTTCCTGAGAAGTCTCGACAGAGTGCTCTCGCTTCTTCTTGAAAAGGAATCCTTCCCGGAAATAGATCCCTGTTCAGAGGAGGACAGAGCCGTAATCGATTCGTTCAACAGAACGGAGAAGGAATATGACAGAAAAGAAACCGTGGTGTCGATGATATTGCATCAGGCGGCACTGAGCCCGGAGAAGACGGCCGTTGTCTTCAAGGATGTGAAAATCAGCTATTCTGAACTCGATGACCTCTCCTCCCGCATAGCTTCGTTCCTCCGCTCGAACGGGACGGGACGGGGCAGTGTAGTCCCGATTCTCCTCAAGAGGAGTGAGTGGATGCCTCTCACGGCACTCGGGGTTCTCCGGAGCGGGGCCTGCTACCAGCCTCTTGATCCCTCATACCCCGCAGAGCGGCTCTCCTTCATGATCGGTGACAGCGGGGCCGGACTCATCATAGCAGACAGGTCTCTCATGGCACTCATACCCGGCTACAGAGGAAAGGTGCTCTATACAGATGAAATCAGAGGACTCGAAAGGGGAGAAGTGCCTCCTTTCCCGTCTCCGGAGGATACCTTCATCCTTCTCTACACATCGGGAACGACGGGGCAGCCCAAGGGGGCGATGCTCAGCCATTCGAACATACTCAACTATGTTCACTGGTACTGCGACACGATGTCGCTCTCCTCCTCCAGCCGTGTTGCGGCGTATGCCTCGTTCGGCTTCGATGCCAACATGATGGATACCTACCCGACTCTTGTCAGCGGGGCCGAGCTCCACATTCTCCCCGATGAGATAAGAATGGACCTGGAGCTCATCGACGCCTACTTCTCCAGGACGGGCATCACACATGCATTCATGACGACGCAGGTGGGAAGGCAGTTTGCACTCTATACGAAGTCGAAGAGTCTGAAGTA
>CAVILL010000124.1:3351-4760 GCA_963643635.1 Sphaerochaetaceae bacterium
GTCGGACGTGACGACGATTTCTTCCTTCTCGGAGGTTCGTCGATCAGTGCCATGAAGGTCGTCGTCGAGGCGGGGAAGAAAGGTTACAGGATTGCCTACAAGGATATATTCGAGAATCCGACTCCGCATCTCCTGGCTTCTCTTCTCGGTCTGGAGGAAAAGAAGCCGGAGAACAGAAAGACGGAGAGACAGTCCCGGTCTTCAGACGACGAAGGATTCGATTATACCTCAATCAACAGCCTCCTTGGAAAGAATACCGTAGATGCCTTCAGAAACGGAAAGAGAAACGTGACGGGGGACGTACTTCTTCTGGGTTCTACGGGATACCTCGGCATACATATGCTCCGCGTCCTCATGAGGGATGTAAAACGCACAGTCTGGGCTCCGGTCAGGGCAAAGGACGGAAAGAGCGGAGAGGAGCGTCTTTCTTCTCTGCTCTCGGATTACGGCATGGATGAGCTTATACCGCTTGTGGGGAAAAGAATCATCATTCCCGATATCGACGTGCTTCTTCCAGGCGTACTTGACTCCTTCAGGAAGGATGGACTCACTGTATTCAACTGCCTTGCATGCGTAAAGCATTTTTCCAGGGACGATGAGATAGAGAGAGTCAACGTGCAAAGTGTCAAGAATCTGATAACGTGGTGTCTCGAAAACAGTGCGTTACTTGTCCATGTCTCGACCGAGAGCACAGCCGGTTATACCGATACATCCTCTGACGAAGGGAACTTCGTCTTCACCGAGAAGGATCTCTACAGGGGACAGATAACAGAGAACAACCAGTACGTGAGGTCGAAGTTCCTTGCCGAGAGGGCTGTCTACACGGCCGTAATCGAAAAGGGGCTGAGAGCCAAGGTCATGAGGGTCGGAAATCTTTCTCCGCGTTTCAGCGACGGCGTCTTCCAGGTCAACTACAGTACAAACGGCTTCATGAAAATGCTGCGTGCATACCTTGAGCTGGGTGAGCTCCCGTATTCGGCAGCTGACACTGAAGTGGATTTCTCTCCAGTCGACAGCACAGCGGAGAGCATCCTTCTTCTCGCTTCAACGCCGGACGAATGCATCACGTTCATGCCTTCCAACCAGCACCTGAGACATCTTGCGGACATTCTGGAGGAGATGGACGGCAGCATAAGACTTGTAGAGGATGAAGAGTTCAGCCGCGATCTCTCATCTGCTCTTTCCGATGACAGACGCTCTGAAACAGTGAGCCCTCTGATGACGTACTCATCCGGCAGGGGGGAGGAGACACTCAGGGAGAACGGCATCGAAACCGTGGACAACGCCCTGACTCTCCAGATTCTCTACCGTCTTGGTTTCCGCTGGCCGGTAACCGGCTCGAGTTATGTCAGGGCCTTCACGGAGAAGCTCAGGAAAAAGGGTTTCTTCAGGTGATTCTTCAGCCGGAG
>CAVILL010000125.1:0-4623 GCA_963643635.1 Sphaerochaetaceae bacterium
AGATAAGGTGGGTGAACCTGTTTCCTCTTTCCCGTATCGTGCGGGCGCAGTCTATTCCGCTCATGTCCCCCGGGAGCTTTATGTCCATGAAGATGATGTCGAACTCTCCCGCCACCGGAAGAAGCGCGCGGCTGTGGGTGAACGCCGTAATCGAGAACTCCGAGGGAGGAATCCTCCGGGAGAGGAAGTAGGAGGTGAGTGCATCATGGATGAGGAGGGTATCCTCTCTGCTGTCTTCGAGAATGCCGATTTTCATGTGTATCCCTTTTATGTCATTTTCGCATTTCCGGGGGCATCATATGAACAGCCTTTTCAGCTTTTTCTTACACAAAATCCATGCTTTCTTACATTTCAGCGCTTCAGAAGTTTCTTCCTGTCAACGCTGAGCGGAGAGGAGATAATCCCGCCTCTGTATTCCACGGCATTCGAGGGGCAGACG
Source organism: Sphaerochaetaceae bacterium (assembly GCA_963643635.1). Taxonomy (GTDB): domain Bacteria; phylum Spirochaetota; class Spirochaetia; order Sphaerochaetales; family Sphaerochaetaceae; genus Ornithospirochaeta. The sequence continues at coordinate 440 of CAVILL010000125.1, forward strand.
AGAGTGCAGGCAAAGCACCTGAGGCAGCTGTCTCCTCTCACGGCTTTTCCGTTTTCGATTTCCATATTGCCCGCGGGGCAGATACGGGAGCAGAGACCGCATCCCGTGCACTTCTCCGTTATGGTGATGTTCTTCTCCTTTCCCGGCTTCCCCGCCTTTCTGCTGAAGAGGTCGACGAAGCGGTAGAAGGGGGAGAAGGGCGGAAGCGATATCTTCTCCTCATCCGTCTCGGCCTTGATCCTTTCCAGTGTCTTTTCCGCTGACTTGACGAGAACATCGTTCTTCTCTTCTGATATCTTTCCCTTCATCAGTGGAAGATACCAGTCGGGAGAGACTACGGATGCCGAGTAGGAGAGGTTGAGTCCCGCCTTCTCGAGTTCGCTTTCGATTATCCTCTCGGCGGTTCTTCCCTTCCCGCCCTTCGTGAGGACTGTGAAGACGTACTGTACACCGCTGTTGTCACGAGAGGCGAGTATGTCTCTTATGAACGCTCTGACGGGAAGCGGGAGTCCGCCGTAGTATACGGGGGAGAAGATTCCGAGGCGCTCGATGTCGTCCGGAAGGACTTCGTTTCCCTCGAGAACCTTCGTCATGTCGACAAGACAGTCTGCTGCGAAGTGTTCTGCCGCGAAGAGTGTGTTTCCCGTTGCCGAGAAGTATGCGATTACCGTGCTCATTGTCTGAGTTCCTCCAGAAGAGTGTAGAATGTGGGGAAGGTGACTGCAGCACTTTCCACGCTGTCGATTTCGACGTCTCCGTCGGCCTTCGTTCCGGCAACCGAGAGCGCCATTATGACCCTGTGGTCGCCGTGTCCCGAGACCTTCCCGCCCGTGAGATGCCCTCTGCCTCTGATGATGAGGCCGTCGCTTTCCTCTTCGATGTCCGCACCGAGCTTCTCGAGTTCCTCATGCATCACCCTTATCCTGTCGGTCTCCTTTATTCTCGCCTGGGCGACGTTCGTGAAATGCACTGTCTCCTCCGAGTAGCATGCAGCGACTGCGAGAGACGGAAGGGCGTCGGGAATGTCGTTGATGTCGAACTCTCCGCCTCCGAGCTTTTCCGGCCCCGTTACCGTGACGTCCATGCCGTTCCATTCCACGGAGCAGCCCATGCTCTCGAGTACTTCGAGTATTCTCCTGTCTCCCTGTGTCGTATTCCTGTCGAGTCCCGAAACAGTCACACTCGTCCCGTGTACTGCAGCGAGCACGAAGAAGAAGGATGCCGAGGAGAAGTCGCCTTCGATGTATGTGTCGAATGCAGTGTATTTCTGTCCGCCTTTTATTCTTGAAACCATGAGGTCATCGGAAAGGGAGACGTCTATCTTCTGGTCCCTCAGCCATTTCTCAGTCATCCTTACATAGGGTTTCTCATAAAGAAGCGAGCAGGTGACGGTGGAGTCTCCCTCCGCAAGTGGAAGGGCCAGCAGGAGCCCCGAGAGGTACTGGCTCGAACGGCATTCGATTACTGTCTCACCGCCCTTTACCGGTCCTTTGATGCGTATCGGGGGAAAGCCTCCCTCGCTCTCCACTTCCGCTCCGAGGTCCCCAAGGGCCTTCACGAGGGGAAGAAACGGTCTTTTCTGGAGCTGACTGTCTCCCGTGACGGTGAATTCTCCCGTCCCCAGTGCGAGAATGGGAATGAGCAGGGCAGTCGTTGTCCCGCTGTTACCGCAGTCTATGGTAAGAGGTTCCTCAAGGGAGGGGATATCCGATGAATCGACGGTGATTGTTCCGTCTTCATCCTCTTTTATTTCCGCCCCGAGTGCCTTTACGGCTCCGAGGCACGAGAGCGTGTCGCTCGAGTAGAGGGGGTGGCGGATTACCGATCTGCCCTTCGCCATCAATGCGATGAGGAGGGCACGTATCGTCTGACTCTTTGATGCGGGGACTGTTACTCTTCCCCTGTAAACCGATCTCTGGATAATCATGGCCCGATTATATGGAAAAAGGAGAGTGAGAAAAAGGGAAAGTGTTCTTCTGATAACAGAAATCGGCGGTATTTATGCAAAAATCTGCATATTTATTCTGACTTATTGAATTATTCAGAGGCTTTTGATACGATTCGACCTAAAATAAGAGAAGACACCAGAGAGGAAAAGATAGATGAATCCTAAAACATTAAGTTATATCCTCAAAAGAATTCTGCTGGCGGTTCTTACAGTCTGGATTGTTATGACGATAACATTCTTCGTCATGCACTTCGTTCCCGGCGGACCGTTTGCAAGCGAGAAGGCAGTCTCACCCGCAGTACAGGCTGCACTCGAGGCGAAGTACGGACTGGACAAGCCCCTTCTGGAGCAGTACTGGTCATATATAAAGGATATCATAACGAAGTTCGACTTCGGACCGTCACTCAAGCAGAGAGGAAGAAACGTCATCGACATCATGACGGACGGTCTTAAGACGTCGTTCAGACTCGGTGTCAGAGCGGCTCTCTGGGCGACAGTTGTCGGCATCGTCCTCGGTGCCGTCGCCGCACTCAACAGAAACACGATCTTCGACAGAATCATCATGGTGATATCCACCGCATTCGTCAGTATGCCTTCGTTCATCATGGGGTCGCTTCTCCTCCTGATATTCGCCGTCACCCTAAAGTGGGTTCCCGCGAACGGTGAGACCGCAGAAGGCCTGATTCTTCCCGTCATCACGCTCGGTCTGAGCCCGATGGCGCACATCATCCGTCTCACGCGCTCGAGCATGCTCGATGTCCTGGGGCAGGATTACGTGAGGACTGCAAAGGCAAAGGGCGTCGCCCCGGCGAAGATCATCTTCGGCCACTCGCTCAAGAACGCACTCATCCCCGTCATCACCTATGTCGGGCCGATGCTTGCATACATCGTCACGGGTTCCCTCGTCGTCGAACAGATCTTTGCTGTTCCCGGAATAGGACGGAGCTTCGTACAGTCCATCATCAACCGTGACTATCCCCTCATCATGGGAACGACAATCATGCTTGCCTCTCTCATTGTCATCATGAACCTTCTCTCCGACATCCTCTATAAGGTTGTCGACCCGAGAATCGACTTCAGCTAAGGAGAATCAGAGAAAATGTTAAACAGACACAAGCCTTTCAGCATTCAGCAGGACCTGAGCTCCTTCCTGCCTGCAACAGACGAGGAGAAGGAATACATGGTCCAGATGAGACCCTCCTCGACATTCTTCAAGGACGGTCTCAGAAGATTCAGGAAGAACAAAGTGGCGATGGTGAGCTTCGTCGTCATCGTCATAATCACGCTCTCATGCATCTTCATTCCCTTCTTCTGGCCCTATTCCTATGACCAGCAGCTCGGAATAACACCCGGTAAGCCCGTCGACTCATCCTACAAGAACCTCTCTCCCTTCACATACGGAAAGACCGAGCAGAAGAAGATAGATGCGGGAGAGAAGGTGTTCCCCCATATCTTCGGTACCGACGCCGCCGGCAGGGACTACTTCATCCGTATAGTATACGGAACGAGAATATCTCTCGCAGTCGGATTCTTCGCGTCGATCATCGTTCTCGTCATCGGACTTGCAATCGGCAGTATCTCGGGCTATTTCGGAGGAAAGGTCGACCTTGTGATAATGCGTATCGTCGACATCATCTATTCGCTTCCCGACATGCTCATGATAATTCTTCTGGCATCCGTCATCCGTGATCCGCTTTCCTCGGCTCTCGAGGGAACGGTACTCGAGAAGATAGGAAGCAACATCATTTCGCTCTTCATTGTCTTCGGACTTCTCTACTGGGTCAGCATGTCCCGCCAGATCAGGGGACAGATTCTCTCCCTGAGGGAACAGGAATACGTCCTTGCCGCCCGCACCGCGGGAGCGAAGGGCAGGTGGATAATCACGAAGCACCTGCTTCCGAACTGTATCTCCGTCATCATCATCTCGACGGCGCTCCAGATTCCGTCCGCCATCTTCACGGAGAGTTATCTCTCGTTCCTGGGACTTGGTGTCAATGCGCCGATGCCTTCTCTGGGGTCTCTTGCCTCGGACGCTCTCAACGGCATGTACTCGTACCCCTACCGCCTCGTCATCCCGGCAGTCATCATCTCCCTCATCGTCCTCTCTCTCAATCTCTTCGGAGACGGACTCAGGGATGCATTCGACCCGAAACTCAACAGCTAGGAAAGGAGGATAAGACAATGGCACTTTTGGAAGTAAGAAACCTTCAGACATCCTTCTTTACAGATAACGGTG
>CAVILL010000126.1:0-4622 GCA_963643635.1 Sphaerochaetaceae bacterium
CCGCTTTCTTCTCTGCCATGTTATCATGAGTGAAAAATCATCTTCCGCCGGATTCTGATGCTTCTCTTCCTGCCGCAGATACCTCTTTATCTGAGGGACGGGATGATTTCGATTATCACATCGGTGAAGTCGGAGTGGATGAAGAGGGAGCGGTCGGAGTCGTTGCGGATGAGATTTCTCAATCTCGGGTAGTCTATCTCGAAGGGCAGAGCTCCCTTTCTGTAGTGTATCCTTCCCCAGACACCGCTTGAGTGCATGAGGGCGAGGTACTCCTTCGCGGCAAGGGGGATTACGTTATGGCCGTGCTTTTCTGCCACTGAGCACCACCGCTTCGCCCTTTCGTGCCCCAGGTGCATGATCAGGAAGTCCTCGAAGTTCATGTAGGAGAAACGGAAATACGGAAGACCGTCGATGCTGCGCTGTCTGTAGTCTTTCACCTCTTCCGGTTCCCTTATGTAGATATCTCTGTCGACGAGTATCTCGATACGCGCATTCCGGTTTCTTCTCCGCACTTCCCTGTATGTCTTCCTCACCTCCCGGTACTGGCCGTTGACAGCCTTCACGGGATAGAAGACCCAGCCTGTCTCCTCCTCCCTCATGAAGCGGTTGAGTTCGTTCAGGTACGCAATCTCGCTCTGTCCCTCCGCTATGACTATGATCACATTCTTTGCATTTGTCATATCACAGGTAGGGGAACGGAATTCCCGAGAATCCTCCCTCAAGATACTTCCTTCTGTACGATGACGGCCGTCCGACGCCCTCCATTTCAGAGAGACGGGTTATAACGCTTCCTTTTTTCCGTGTCTTCTCGAAGAATGCTATCTCGTCTGAGGTTATGTAAGGGGCGTCAAGAAGGTCGGTGTTGTGCGCAGAGCACACGAGCTGTGCGTTGCTGCTGTTGTAGACGCGTGAAGCAAAGAGATTGACGAGCACTCTCAGCACGATGCTGTGCAGTGATACGTCTATCTCGTCTGCAATGAGTACGGCTCCCGAGGAGAGGGATGCGAAGATAATCGAGACGAGTGCGAAGAGCCTCTTCGTGCCCTCGCTCTCCTCGTCGAGGGAGAACCAGATCTTATTCTTCTCCCCGTCGAGGTGCTCCGTCTTCCACTTCTCACCGTCCTCTATGTCATATATGGAGAGGTCCAGCTTCTTCGAGAACTCCCGCACGCTTTCCATGCACTCCTCTCTTGTCTTTCCCGAGAGCCGGACGAAGGTGGAGAATGCGTCTGATACGGAGTATCTGAAGGAATTGAAGAAGAGAAGTCTGTCGAGAATGAAGACGGCGAATGTCCTCACATCCCCGTTCCCGCTCTCCCTGGAGAGGAGAGAGCAGAGCTGTCTGCCGCCCCCTATGATACCTCCGGAGTCGACCTCTCCTTTGATTAACTTCCCCTTATCCATGAGGAACACTGCTTCGCCGTCTGCAGAAAGGGACTCCGAGAGTATTTCACCTTCCATGTAGGAAAGAGAGTAATCGTACTTCTTCCCTTCGAGGACTGCGGTAATAAAGAAGGAGGTTCCCTCCTCTACCGGGGCAAGTCTGTTGGGGTAGTACCCCGCCTTTCCGACGCCGTCCCTTATGATGTTCTTCAGCACCATCAGCGCCGAGAGCAGCGTGCTCTTGCCAGAGCTGTTTGCTCCGTACATCACCAGGAAGGGGACAGAACGTCTTCCTGCGTCCCCGATGAAGTACATCGTGTCGTTCTCCCTGTATCTCTTCCCCGCCCTCTTCTTCGTATACGAGAGGGAGAGAGACGTATCGAGTATGCTCTTGTAGTTGATGATTCTTATTTTCTCAAGCATCTTTTCACCCGCTACAGAATAGCATACATCCCCTCCTCCGGGGAAAACATTTGATACGTTCTCTGAAGATCAAGACGCCCTCTCCAGTAGGACATTGAGAAAATCCCGGTAATGTTACTGCAATGTTCCAATGAAATTGAATTACAACCCTTTCGAGCAATACTTCTTCTTTCCAGATATCATTTTCCCAATCCGGATGTATTGCGTCAGCCGACATTGCAATGTTCGGCAATGTTCGGCAATGTTGATGGAATATAGTCATGCATCTGTCGGAAAGGAAGGAGAAGTACAGTGAAAATCAGAGAACTCTACAGCGATGTGTTCAGCGGGGACCTTCACCATGAGTACAAGGCCGTACTCGGTACCGACTCCACCGTAAGATACAGGGAGAGCGACTTCAATGAAACGGTATACATCAAGGGGGACGGCTGCTCCTCTCCCGCTACGCCGGAGGAGATAATCTCTCCCGGAAAGCGGAAGTACGGAGTCTGCAGCGAGACAAGCGGGAGGACGTACAGGGAAGAAGAGTGGAAGGAATACATAAAGCTCTCGCGGGAATACAGAAAGGATTCGTCCTTCCCCGACATAAAGGAACTCCAGAGCGAAGGCATCGTCTCTCCCGACGGTTCTGCAAAATCCGGATTCTTGATGTTCGCCGATGACTACGACGGAGACGATTCCCTCATCTGCTGCCGTCTCTGGAAAGGCATGAACAAAACGGGAACTGTTCTCGACAGTGAAAGGCTGAAAGGATCTCTTGCATCCGTTCTCCGGGAGTGAAAATCAGACTGATGTACAATTCCGTTTAGAACAGCGCTCTACCTGATTTTTCCTTCCTTCAGTGCCTTCGGAAACCTCAATGCGAATACGATAGCCGTAAAGGTTATCGCAAGAAAGTCGGCTATGGGCTCTGCAAGGAAGACAGCAGTCGTCCGATCTGCTGTGTAGATGTGCGGCATTATGTAGATGAGGGGAATCAGGAGCACTATCTTTCTCACGAGTGCGATGCTGATCGAGCTCAGGGCGGAGCCGATGGAAACGAAGGTCATCTGACACGAGATGAGTATTCCCATTATGCCGAGCATCATGAGGTAGATTCTCACGGCCGTTACGGCATAGGAGGCAAGCGCCGTGTCTGTCGTGAAGAGAGAAGCGAAGGCCGAGGGGAACAACTCAATGAGAAGCCAGAGCGTCATCGAATATGAGAGTGAAACGGAGAGAAGAGTCCTGAAACACTTCTTCACCCTCTCCGTGTTTCCCCTGCCGTAGTTGAATGACGTGAGGGGCTGGCTCCCCTGGGCGATTCCCTGCAGCGGCAGCATTGCCATCTGCATTATGGAGGAACATATCGTCATGGCTCCGACGGCGGTATCACCACCGTATCTGAGGAGTGACGAGTTGAAGCATATCGATATAAGGCTCTCGGTACTCTGCATCACGAAGGACGCGAGTCCGAGTGCAAACGAGGGCAGGAGAAGAGACAGAGGCTGGATGAGGTTTCCCCACTTCAGTTTCAATGCGGATTTATCCGACGAGAGATAGAGAATACAGAGAACTGTGCTTATCCCCTGGCTGATGACAGTCGCCCAGGCCGCTCCCTCGACACCCATATCGAATGCATAGATGAATACCGGATCGAGTATTATGTTCGAAACGGCTCCCGCCGTGACGACGAGCATGCTCACCGTCGTCCTTCCCTGGGCCGTTATGAATGCATTCAGCCCCAGCGTGAGCTCTACGAAGACCGTACCGAGTGCATAGATGCGCATATATGACGAAGCATAGGCGATTGTGTTCTCCGATGCTCCGAATGAAAGGAGAAGCGGACGGTTGAAAACGAAGAGAACCGTCGTCAGAATGAGGGAAATAACGATCTGGAGTGTAAAGCTTCCCCCCAGGAGTCTCTCCGCCTTCTCCTTCTCCCCCCTTCCCATGAATATGGAGGAACGCGGAGCGGAGCCGGAAGCGACGAAGGACGAGAACGCCGTTATGAACATGATGAGCGGAAGGCACACCCCCACTCCCGTCAGCGCCAGGCTTCCCACATCCGCCATACGGCCGATGTAGATTCTGTCCACTACGTTGTAGAGCATGTTGATTACCTGCGCCAGCACTGTCGGCAGCGCAAGCGAAAAGAGCGTCTTCCCTATTGGACCCGAAGCAAGGGTATTCTCGTCTGTCATTGATTTCTCCTTCCACGGAAGTTACAGAGAACGGGAAGAATCGTCAACAGATGAAACGGTTATTAAGAAGAAGTACCGCCTTCCATCTCCCTGAGAACACGCGCCATTTTCTCCCTGTCGCCCTTGGCTTCGAGAGAGGAGGAGAAGTCTATCTCCTTCCAGCGTCTCTTCTCCGTCTTCTCGAAGCAGACACACCGGCAGGCACTGCATGCACTCTTCGTGCAGTAGCGTATACGGCCGTCGCTCTTGACGCTCTTTCTCTTCAGTATCTCCCCCGACGGGCAGTAGACGCCGCTGCGGTCGGTTCTTGTCACAAAGAAGCCTTTAAGAGCGAGAGAACGTCTTTCACGGTTTCCCATCTTCCTTACCTTTTCGTTCGATGCTCTCTCAATCACGTCTGAAAAGATCCCTCGTATAAACCCTGTCCTTCACATCCTCAAGTTCTGACGAGAAGCGGTTTGCGATGATTACGGAGCTTCTTTTCTTGAAGAGGGAAAGATCGTTGACGACGCTGCTTCCGAAGAACGTGGAACCGTCCTCGAGCGTCGGCTCGTATATTATGCACACCGCCCCCTTCGCCTTGATTCTCTTCATGACGCCCTGCACCGCACTCTGGCGGAAGTTGTCGCTTCC
>CAVILL010000127.1:0-4561 GCA_963643635.1 Sphaerochaetaceae bacterium
CATTATTTTCTGGCTGCCGCTTCATCGGATTCTGGATATCATCATGCTTTATCTCTTGTGAAGTAAAGAACTATACATGTTGTGCTACATAATGACAGCGATTCCATCTCTCGCTGCCTGCTCCGGATTCGCTTTTACCGGAAAACGGCATCCGCGAGTCTGACATGTGAATGCCCGCTTCTGTCTGATATGTTATGTCTTATTCTTTTTATCTGCAGTATTTGAACATGTTGTGCTGCACATCAGAAAATGTCCGGTTCTCTTTAATCTTCCTTCTTCTGTCAGGACAGACAGTGCCTTTTCCGTGTCCGCCTTCGTCCACCTTTTCAGTCTGAAGCCCTTCGAGAGCAGAGTCGGTCTCGTGAGTGCATGAAGGGCGGCTTTTTCCGTGAGAATCCCCCAGTAGTCGAAGAGACCCGTAATCTCCCTTTCTCCCGCGGGAGAGTATGAGTCGGGAGTGCAGTGGCTGCACCCGAGGCATTCCCTGTTCTCGACTTCCTCGTTCATCTTCTCCAGGAGGAGTCTGCGTATGCATTCTTTTCCGCTGAAGACGGAAGTGAGCGGAGATTTGTCGGAAGGGGAGTAGAGCATGTAGGAGTGGGCATCTCTTCCGTCTCTTCCCGCTCTTCCCGATTCCTGCAGAAAGGACGATGCGTCGGGAGGAACGAAGGTGTGGATAATCGATCGTATGTCATCCTTGCTGACTCCCATTCCGTAGGCAATCGTGGCAAAGAGTACGCCGTCCTTCGAACTGAAGAACCACTCCTCGATTCTCTTCTTCTCGTCCTTTTCAAGGAGTGCATGGTAGTAAGCCGTGTCGTAGCCTTTTTCCTTTATTCTCCCTGCCCACTCCTCGGTGCCCTCGCGGGATGAGCAGAAGACCACACACGGTCTCATATCTTTGTCAGACAATATCTTAAGCACATCGTGCTCAATCGAGAGCGTTCTCACCGCATGGTAGAATATGTTCTCCCTGTCGGCTGAGCCGTGGACTATGTAGGGCTTGTTCCCGGAGTAGATGAGGTCGATTATCTTCTTTCCCGTTTCACTGTTTATAGTGGCGCTGAAGGCGAATATGTTCTTCGGTGAGAGCCAGGCAATAATCTCCCTTATTCTTAAAAGCGCGGGGCGGAAGGTCTCACCCCATTCAAGTATGGTGTGGACTTCGTCGATGACGACGGTCTCTATACGGGGGAGTATCTCTTCCAGCTCTCCCGTCTTCATGAGGGAGAGAAGCATCTCGACATTCGTGACGATGAGGAGACTCCTTCCGTCACGGAGTATCTTAATCTTCTCCTGTCTTTCCTCTCTCGAGAGGCCGCCCCTGAGGACTACGGGGTTGAAGCCCGAGGCAGAGAAGCGCCTCTCCTGGTCGCTGATAAGGGCGAGAAGAGGGTAGATGCAGACCGTAATCCCCTTCATGAGGAGCATCGGGGCCGTGAAGCAGAGCGTCTTGCCGCTCCCTGTCGGGAGGGACGCGAGAAGGTGAGTGCCCTTTTCCTTCTCCTCGTTGTCGAGGATATGGCGGATTATGAGGGTCTGGTAGGGTCTGAGATAACTGATTCCGAGCTTCTCTCTTACTATTTCTTCGAAAACTTCCTGTTCCATACCTTATTAAGGTCGAAAACCGGTAATTTTTGTTCAATCACACTATTTAAGAATCCGAAAAAGGAATAAAAGAACAGTGTATGAATATTAATGAGGACTGTAGAAAACGGGTGCCCTGAAGACACCCGCTTACGGTCTTATTCCGACTTCTTCGGAGGATAAGCGATGATTGACGCAATCTCCGGCTTCTTCTTGAGGTTGTTGACAAGGCCTCTCTCACGTGCCTTGTTGACGTAGTTAGGATCCTCGAAGGAGTAGTGGAAGTTCGTGTGGATGTCATACGTACCCTTCATGAGAGCATATGCATCTTCCGTGATGACGAGCTCCTCGTCTGTCGGGATGACGAATACCTTGACGGGAGAATCGTCTGTGCTGATGCATGTCTCTGCGTTTCTGCAGTGGGAGATGTCGTTCTTCTTCGGGTCGACCTTGATTCCGAGGAACTCGAGTCCTTCGGTTGCACCGAGTCTTACGTTCTCGCCCATTTCTCCGACACCTGCTGTGAATACGATGGCATCGACTCTGCCCAGGAGTGCAGCGTACGATCCGATGTACTTCTTGAGTCTTCTGCATTCCATGTCGACACAGAGCTGAGCCTTCTTGTCACCGTTTGCGGCCATCTGTGAGACGTCACGTCTGTCAGCCTTGCCGCAGAGACCCACGAGTCCTGATTTCTTGTTGAGGATTGTATCCATCTGCTGGACCGTGTAGCCTGCATTGTTGCAGATGTAGGGGATGACAGCCGGGTCGATATCGCCGCTTCTCGTTCCCATCACGAGACCCTCGAGCGGAGTGAGTCCCATCGATGTGTCGATACATACTCCGTTCTTTACAGCACATGCGGAAGCGCCGTTGCCGACGTGGAGGATGATGACGTTCGTGTCCTTGTTCTCCTTTCCGAGGAGGACTGCTGCACGCTTTGCACAGTAGAGGTGGCTTGTGCCGTGGAAGCCGTAGCGGCGCACGTTGTACTTCTCGTACCACTCATAGGGTACTGCATACATGTAAGCCTCGGGAGGCATTGTCTGGTGCCATGCGGTGTCGAGGACGATTGCCTGGGGAACATTGGGCATGAGGCGGCGTGCACACTCGATTCCCATGATGTTTCCGGGCATGTGGAGCGGTCCGAGCGGGATGAGGGTCTTGAGCTTCTCGATTACCTCGTCCGTAACAAGCGTTGACTTCTTGAACATCTCACCGCCGTGGAGAACTCTGTGACCTACAGCTCCGATTTCGTCGAGTGACTTTATACAGCCGTATTCCTTGTCCTGGAGCATCTTGAGGATGTAGTCGATTGCTTCGGCATGTGTCGGACTCTTGAATTCAGCTTCATAGTCCTCCCTGCCTCTTGTCTTATGTTCGATTGTCGAAACTTCTTCACCGATTCTCTCTACGACACCTACGCAGAGGACATCCTTGTTGTCCCAGTCGTAAACCTGGTATTTGGCAGAGGAGCTGCCGCAGTTCAGGGTCAAAATAACCATTTATCTGTCTCCTTGTTTCTGATAACTATCCGGATGATAATCCCTTGAGGGAAAAATTCCTACAGCCGGAAAGGCAATTTTGCCTCAAAACCGTGCGTAACGGGGAGAGAACCGGTTTCTCCGCGCCATGTTTCCCCTCTTCAGTCAGAGCGGTGTCGTGAACAGCATGGAAGAGGATTCTTCCGTCATGATCATGGAAGGCGGAAGCGTCTTCCTCTTTTGTGATTTCTTTTCTGAAGGATGAGTGCAACGGAAACGGAAGGCTCTGCCTCTGTCTGAGAGGTGCTTCGGGAGCCCTGAAGACAGGGGAGAAAAAGTCAGTTTCGCTTACAAAGCCCGGAAATTCGGACGGAACGAAAGAATTCTGTCGGAGTTTACTGCGATTTTGACAATTTCCGGGGATTTTTGACCTTTATAATGTATGAAGGTAATTTTCTTTTTTCTCATCGGTTTCTTTCTCTCTCTTTCCGCTGTTTCAGCTCTTTCCCTTTCGTCATCGTCTTCCGGGACGATGAGGATATCGGGGAACGGGAAAAGTGCGGCGGTTTCAGAAAGCGGTCTGCTCATCAAGACGGGTGTCGTCTCCTTCGGCTCGTTGTCGGGCGGGGGAATCATTACGAAAATCGACAGTCCCTATTCTTCATCCTCCGTTCTTCCCTCGTTCACGCTCTCGTCTTCGTCTCCCGTCACGGGGACTGCAGTGCACCTTTCACGCTTCACGCTCTTCTCGTTCTACGGGGAGAGGGACGGCGCCGGTCTCTCGTACGACGGCTCTTCATTCGATGCCGCGCTTCTCTATGCTTCCGCCGGAGAGGACGGGAGCTTCCAGAAGGACAGAGTGCGACGCACCGATTCCGCTTCTCTCTGGGCTGCCCTGTCGTATGAGTGGAAGGAACATATGAGAATCACGGTGCTCGGGAGCATGACTGAGGAGGGGAGCTTCTCGTCGCTCTTCAACGCAACACTGTCTCTCCGGTCGCTTTCCGTCTCGTACGGCAGGGGACGTGTCCAGGCTTTTCTCGATTCGGGTAAGCCCTGGTACAGTTCGCTTTCAGTCTCGATTGACGACGAACGCTTCGAAGTGGAACACCGCATCTTCCTTGCCCGTACTCCCGTGTACCTCAGGGAGTACAGGGACTACGAGTACAGGGTGAAGAGCACTCTCCACCTCGGGGAATTCATCCTCTCGGATACGATAACGAAGACATTCCTCTCGGGAAGGACAGAGCGCGAGGAGAAGACCTCCCTCTCCTGGAGGGCGTTCACCCTCGGCTACAGGCGGAGCACGGACTCCTTCTATGCCTCCCTCGAGGAGGGGGGAGTAGAAGCCGTGTGGGAGAAAGGAAAACTTGAGGTGATTCTGAGAGAGGTGTTCACGCGCGGGAATTGTACGATAACGGTGGAGATATCGTCGGCGGGGACGGTGAGCTGGGTCCTCTCCTGTGGCGGTGCGGCCGCCGGTGAAAGCG
>CAVILL010000128.1:0-4433 GCA_963643635.1 Sphaerochaetaceae bacterium
ACGTATCGCTCTCGTCACTCTCGAGGGAAGATCTCATGGAACTTCTCTCGATATCGAAGCTGTGAGAGAAATTTATATTTCTTGCTTCATATTAAATTGCAACCGATTGTAATTCTTGCATTGAAAAAAAAATGCCGGACATTTCCCGTTTTATTTCCTTGCTTTTCCGAATATCCGTCGTAAAATCGGATTCGAAGGAGATTGATTCGTGGACGAAAGCAGGAACAGAATGAAGGCGGCGCTCGTCATAAATGTGGTGCTTGTTCTTATGGAGCTGAACATACTCTCCTACCGCGTTCACACCTCCGGCGTCCTCATTCTCGCATCGCGTTTCCAGTACTACGCACACTACAGCAACGTACTCATCCTCCTCTCCTCCGTCGGCCTCATCACCGGGCTTGTTTACCAGCTCAGGGGAAAAAGAGAGCACATATGGTACCCGGTAAGACTCCTCAGGTACATGGCAGTGTCATCGGCACTCCTCGTGATGGTCGTTGTCATACTCTTCATTCTTCCCCTGGAAGGCTTCAGCCATGTCTCCGAAATTCTTTTCAGAGGCTCGCACTTCTACGAATACATCGTCTGTCCGATTCTCTCCTGCCTCTCGTTCGTGATGCTCGGAGATGTAAACGACTACGGCAGAAGAGAGATAGTCGCTGCATCCTGCCCGGCCTTCATCTACTCGGTTGTGATGATTTCTCTCAATGCCGTCGGCGTCGTCAGCGGCCCGTACATATTCCTCCGAGTCCGCGAACAGGGAGCGGGAATGACGGTATTCTGGTTCATAGTCGGAAACGCTCTGGCCTATGTTGTCTCTGCAGTGCTTCTGACAGTAGCACACATGGAGAGCAGGCAGAACCGACGGGCATAGACTCAGAGAAGATCCATTGCACTCCAGAGAATACTGCCGTTCTCATCGATGAACCTTTCATCGACGTGGAACGCTTCGACTTTCCCGATGAAGAGTTCATGGCTTCCCGGCTTTATACTCTGACTCACAGTGCACTCTATACTAACCGGACAGTCCGTAAGCAGGGGCGCATTAACGACAGTACCGTTCTCCCACCCGAGACCGAGGACTCTGAACTTGTCCTCATCCCTTCCCGATACAGTTCCGAGGTACTGGAATTTCTTTCCGAAGCTCTTCGGCGGCAGATTGACGACGAAGCATCCCGTCTCCTTCACAATGTGGTACGAGTACCTCGAGGGTACGATTCCTATCATCACCATCACGGGATCGAAGCTGACGTTTGCGATGAAGCCTACAGCGAGGGCGTTGTTTCTGCCGCTCTCATCTCTGCACGATACAATAGTCGACGGGTGCGGATTCACTGTCACACGTGGTATGTCTACAAGTTTCTTCATATTACCTCCTCTCCTATTCTACAACCGTCCGTCTTTCCCCGTCAGAGGAGATTTCATTCTTTACGTTTCCGAAAAGTGCGGGAGGATCTGAATCGGGGGCCGGATCAGAGGGAAAGAACACTTGAGAACGCCTTGGCAGTCCTTATGTCGCTGTCACGGAAGTGATTGCCCTCGTTCCACTCGAGAATGCACCTCCTGCCCTGTGAGAGAAGAATGTCACGGCACTCTGTTATGCACTTCCCCACATTCCTCATCACACTGTTCTTCGTCTTCTCCTCCCTGTTCCCCAGGCTCAGATAGACAGAAGAAGCCTTCATCTCATTTTCCCCGAGATACTCCGTGAACCCCGGAAACCACACCGAAGGGGAAGCAGCAGCGATTGCGGAGAAGACATCGGTCTTCGTTCCCGCCCAGAGCGCAAACAGGGCGGCAAGCGAATAGCCTCCGAGAAAGTATTTCCTTCCGTCGTTCTTCTCCACGCACTCAGAGAGGATGAAGGAAAGCGTATTTCCGGCCTTCCCGCCGAACGGAACAGTGCCGAAGACGGGAGGAGACGGCCACGGGGAGAGGTCGCTGTTCCAGTCGTCCGTTTCGACTGCAAGAAGGAGAAAGCTTCTTGAAGTGAGTTCTCTTATTCTCTCCGTCTCGCCTTCCATCGCCTCGAGGTCGTGTCTGTCGACAGGCTGTACGAGGACGATTGAAGAGCTTTCGTCGCCATAGCGGTGGATAATCATATTATCCCCTCGTATGCGGGGAGGATGCTCTTTGCATAGAGCCAGCGCTGATAGCTCCTGTCCACGATATTGTCCCTGGTGAGATTCTGCATGTTGACCCTGTCGTATTCCCCTATTGCCGTAATGAACGGCCTCAGGTAGTTCTTCATGTTCTTCGAAATCTCCGTCCGGGCACGGTCCGTAACGGTGAACGGAGAGAGAAGCGTCGAGAACGGAAAGCCGTAACCCTTGAGCCAGTCGTAGTTGTCACGCCATTTCGAACCCGCAAGCTTCCCGACAAGCCCCTTTAGATATTCCTCATCCCCTTTATATACGACACCGCCGTCCCTGTCGCTGTTGTAGAGCTGGATCATGTTGAGGATATCTGCATCGCCTTCGGTCAGCACGATTTTCTCTGCTTTCTCCTTAAGGCTGTAGACACACGAATCATAGAGGCAGAGCATCAATGAAGGAGTAACAGGCATGATGATGAATGCGCCCCTGAGGAAGAAGAGCTTATGGTCATACCTCGTCTTCAGGAAACGCTTCTCGAAATAGGGATTGAGCACGTTCACTGGATTTGCTCCCACAACGAACCGCCTTGTCTCCGGAGCATGCAGCAGCACGGGTCTGAGGTCGAAGAGATACATCGCAAGCTCCCGGTTGTCCGAGAGGACCTTCTCGGCAAGAAAGTCCCTCGAAAGCTCGAAATCATCCTCCTTAAGGAAGAAATCGTTCCCTCTGCCCTCGTTCAGATAAGGAAGAGGACTCTTCCCCGGATAGTGAGCAAAATCCAGCTTGTGATAGAGCGGCGTCCTCATGTACTGGAATAGCAGCGCTTCCCTTCCCGCGACGCTCTCGCTTCTGAGAAAGCCCGCATTCCCGCCTTCGAGAGCCGACAGGGTCAGCTTCATGTATCTCTCGAGCCTCGTCACGTCCTCCTTGAGCGGAACGGAGGGATAGTCGAAGTAGTAGATGTCGTCCATAGAACAGCCCTTCCGGCTCATGTTCCGGGACGGATTGCACCAGTCGACTCTCCCTGTGTCATCCGACCACCGGGAGAGGAGGTCTCTGCTTACGTAATAATATCTTTCTCGGTCTGACATATATTTCTCCAAAAAATCAGAGGCACATCGCCATGTAGAAGGGGATGAATATGAAATTCCCTTCCTTCTTCAGGTCCTTCGAGTAGACGACATAGCGTCTGTTGTCTACACGGGAGGAGTATTTCTCACAGAATACATCAAGCGACTTATGAGAGGAATAGGTTGAAGATTTCACTTCTATCGGAATGACCTTCTTTCCATTCGGAAGCAGAAAGTCTATCTCATAGTGGTCGAACATATAGAAATAGAGGTCATGGCCGCAGGTTCTGAGGGCCTGGGCCACGGCATTTTCTATCACCATGCCTATATTGAGAGATATCCTGTCGGTGATGAGAGCAGTGTATATCGAGTCATTGATCGGTTTCTCGGAAGAGCGGAATATCTGGGAAACGAGAAGACCGGTATCTGCCATGTATATCTTCTGTCTCGTGAAATCCTTCGTAAGAACGGGAGCAACCCCGGGATCCATCACGGATGATGCTATGTTCACAATCATCGACTCCCCGATTGCATCGAAAGACGAACAGGTCCTTTTCAGCCTTGCATTCGCCCCTATCGCAACCGTTCTGAAGAGTCGGGAAGATGACGACAATTCAGACGGAACAGCCTTGAGAATGAGAGAAGCCGAGAGATGATGGATGTCATCAAGCTTCTTGAGGTCCTCTTCGTACAGTGTCAGGATATCGCGCTTGATCATATCGACACTCTGATAGTCGTTATTCTCAAGAAATTCATTTACAGCTTCCGGCATTACCCCGACTGCAAGATACGTTCTGAACTTTCTGAGAATGTTTCTGTGCACTGCATCTCCGAAAGGTTTAAGAGCGTCGAAATTCTCCCTGATTCTCTCCGCAGTAATCTCGTCTCCGCATGCCCAGAGGAATTCCTCGAAATCCATTGGATACATATTTACCGCCCTTTCCTCACTCGGAATCAGAATGTTCTCGACATTATGTCTGAGAGAAATCAGAGAACCCGTTTCAATGAAATGATACCGACCGTCAAGAACAAGCTGCTTGACAGTCTCCCGTGCAGCCGGAAAGCGCTGAACTTCGTCGAATATGATAAGACTCTCCCCTTCATAGAGCCTTACACCGTAGAGAAGCGAAAGATTACGGAAGAATTCATCAAGCGAGGAAATGTCCTCGAAAAGGCCTTCAACCTTCTTCCTGTCGGACTGAAAATTGATAAGGATATACGATTTATATTCCTTTCTGGCGAATTCTTCGACAATAGCAGACTTATCGAT
>CAVILL010000129.1:0-4415 GCA_963643635.1 Sphaerochaetaceae bacterium
GCGAAGATGCTCCTTTCACGCATCGTCTATCTTCTTTCTCTCAGATATAAGGAAGGAAAGTACCCGCTGACCTTCGTCAGCATGGACAACTGCTCGCATAACGGCGAGAAGCTGCGCTCTGCCATGCTTCTCATCGCGTCATCCTATGTTGAGAACGGCTCGCTCGACAAGGGTTTCCTGGATTATATCAGCGATGAAAAGCAGGTATCCTTCCCCTGGTCAATGATAGACAAGATTACTCCGCGTCCCGACAGCGGTGTACTCGAGACACTGAAAAAAGAAGGCTGGGAGGAGATGGATCCCATCGTAACAACGAAGCACACATACATCGCTCCATTTGTAAACGCAGAGGAGGCACAGTACCTTGTAATAGAGGACAGCTTCGCAGGTGGCCGTCCGGCTCTCGAAAGAAGCGGTGTCTACATGACAGACCGCGACACAGTCAACAGAACAGAGAGAATGAAGGTCACGACATGTCTCAATCCTCTCCACACGTCCCTTGCACTCTCCGGCTGCATTCTGGGGTATAAACTCATAAACGAGGAGATGAAGGATGAGGACCTCGTGAAGATGATAAAGCGCCTCGGCTATACGGAGGGCCTTCCTGTCGTAACGAATCCCGGCATAATCGAGCCGAAGTCATTCATAGATGAGGTAATCAGCGTCCGTCTTCCCAATCCCTTCATGCCCGATACTCCGCAGCGTATCGCAACTGACACATCGCAGAAGCTTTCGATCCGCTTCGGTGAGACTGTGAAGAGCTACATGGAGAAGAAAATGGATCTTTCTTCCCTGAAGGTTGTTCCTCTTGTCTATGCTCTCTTCATCCGCTACTGGATGGGACTGGATGACAGCGGTAATGCTTTTGAGATATCACCCGACCCGATGAAGGACGAGATAAAGCCTCTCGTTTCTTCCCTTTCTCTCGGAGAAAAACTCACTGACAGAAGCGGAGTTGATGCCATTCTCTCTAACGAGAAGATATTCGGCTACGACGTGACGAAGACAGAACTCTACGCTGTGGTTGTCAGAGACCTGGAGGGAATGCTCAACAGGGGCGGCGTGAGAAAAGTAATACACGAAGTGGTAAGTAAATAAACATAACATGTTATCTTATTGAGGGGTATTATAAGATGAAAACACAGTACGACTGTATTGTGATAGGCTCCGGGGTGGTGGGTTCTGCCATCGCCCGTGAGCTCTCACGTTACAGACTGAAGACGGCAGTTCTGGAAAAGAACTGGGATGTATGTAACGAGACAAGCGGTCGTAACTCCGCTGTCGTTCACGGCGGCTTTGCAAACCCCACGGGGAGCATGAAGGCGAAGTGCTGCGTTCTCGGAAACAGGATGATGCAGAAACTCTCGGATGAACTCGGCTTCCCGTTCAGACGCTGTGGCAAGGTTCTTGTCGGCAACACCGAGGAGGACAGAAGGCAGCTCGAGAGAACACTCGAACAGGGAAAAGTCAACGGCTCGGCGGGGCTGAGGATGATCGGTAAGGAGGAACTCCATAAGATATGTCCCTCCGTCGTCGGGGAGTTCGCTCTTCTCAGCGAATCGAGCGGCATCATGGACCCGTTCCTCTATACAATCGCTCTGGCGGAGAATGCGAAGAAGAACGGCGTTGATTTCTTCTTCGGCCACAGGGTTACCTCTATCGGAAGAGAAAATGACCTCTACACTGTCATAACCGAAAACGGTGATGAGTTCGACGCACGCTGGGTTGTCAACGCCGCGGGGCTCGGAGCCCAGGAGGTTTCCTCGTTCGTGGGTCTCACCGGCTACAGGGTGATCTACTCGAGAAGCAACTACATCGTCCTAAACAGGAGAATGGGAAAGCTTCTTCCGCTTCCTGTCTATCCCGTACCGTCAAATGTATATATGGGAATCCACATCACGCCGACAATCGACGGCAACGTCACAATCGGTCCCGATGCGGAGAATACCGATAATCCTCTCTATTACGGAGTTCCGGAGGGAAAGATAGAATCCCTTGCCCAGGAGGGCGCAAAGCTCTGGCCTCATATTTCTCCGCGTGACAGAATCCGCATATTCTCGGGTATTCAGCCTAAGGCCGTGAACGAGAAAGGCGAGGTAATTGACTGGCAGATAGACATTTTCGACGATAAGGCTCCGAAATTTGTTTCCTTAATCGGAATAGAGTCTCCGGGGCTTACAGGAAGTGTTCCTCTTGCTCAATATGTTGTAGAGAAAATGAAGGAAAGGGAGGACTTCGTTCCTGACCCGGACTTCGACCCGACGAATCCGAAGAGAATCAGATTCTCCGAGTTATCCGACGAGGAGAAGAATGCCCTCATAAAGGAAGACCCTGACTGGGGTGAAGTCGTCTGCTCGTGTGAGGAGATTACGAAGAAGGAAATCATTTCTGCCATCCACAATCCCCTCGGAGTGAGCACTCTCACGGGAATCAAGTACAGGACCCGTGCGATGATGGGACAGTGCCAGGGCGGCTTCTGCCAGATGAAGATATATGATCTCATCGAGAAGGAGACGGGAAAGAAGAGCAGGGATATCTTCTACTCGTTCCCCGGAAGCTGGGTAGTAAGCGGCGAGATGAGGAGGGAAGAGAAATGAGCAGAAAGGTTGACTGTGTTGTAATCGGAGGCGGTCCCGCAGGACTGAGCTCCGCACTCGCCCTCTATCACAGCGGAGTGAAGGACATCGTGATTCTCGAGAGGGAATCCTCTCTCGGAGGAATCCTGAGACAGTGCATCCACGACGGCTTCGGTCTTGACAGATTCGGAGAGAACCTCTCCGGCCCCGAGTATGCATCACGCTTCATCAGGGAAATCGAGAAGGAAAGGATTCCGTATATCACGAATGCTACGGTCATGAACATCACACCCGAGCGTCACGTCATCGTTTCCACAAGGGAAGGAGTGACGGAGTATGAGGCGAAGGCTGTAATCCTTGCAATGGGATGCAAGGAGAGAAGCGCGGGCTCTATCGCACTCCTGGGTGAGAGACCTGCCGGAGTATATACTGCAGGTACTGCCCAGGCCTACATGAACCTCTACAACAGGATGCCGGGTAAGAATGTGATTATCCTCGGCTCCGGTGACATCGGCCTCATCATGGCCCGACGTCTTACGCTTGAGGGAGCGAAGGTAAGTGCCGTCTTCGAATTAATGCCGACGCCGAACGGACTGCCGCGTAATATAGTCCAGTGTCTATATGACTACGACATTCCTCTCTTTCTCAACCATACGGTAACGAAGATTTACGGAAGGGAGAGAATCGAAGGCGTCCTTGTCAGCGAAGTGGACTCCTCTCGTCGCCCCATCCCGGGAAGCGAGAAGTACTATCCGTGTGACACGCTCATTCTCTCGGTCGGCCTCATTCCGGAGAACACGCTTCTCGAGAATGCCTCAATAGCAATAGACCCGTCTACAAGCGGGGCCGTTGTCGACGAGCACTACCAGACTTCCCTTAAGGGTGTATTCAGCTCCGGCAATGTTCTTCACGTCCACGACCTTGCCGACGCTGTCACAAGGGAGAGCGAGAACCTCGCTGTTGCCGTGAAGCGCTACCTTGACGGCGAGATAAAGGAGACGAGGGATCTTTCTCTGAAGAAGGGAAACGGTATCGGGCACGTGATCCCGCAGAGGATAACATCCTCCGACTCCTTCCTTCTTTCCCTGAGAGTGAGACAGCCCTTCTCGCCGTGCACTGTCAGAGTGACGCAGAACGGCCGTACGATAGCCGAGAAGAAGATAAGAAAGGCAATCCCCGCGACTATGATCGATATGGAAGTCGACGGTTCTCTCATCGGGAACGATGGGAATGTGGAGGTGAGTGTACTATGACAAAGCTCTATACATGCATATGCTGCCCGAACGGCTGCGACATCTGTGTTGAAATCGAGAACGGAAAATTCGTCTCCGCATCTGGAAACAGATGCAGAAAAGGTATCGATTACGTCACACAGGAGCTGACAAGCCCGATGAGGACGATAGCATCCTCAGTTCTTGTCCGCGGCGGGGAGTTACCGCTTGCATCGGTCAGGACGACGAAGGCGATTCCGAAGGACATGATCTTCCGTGTCATGGACGAGATAAAGAAGACCGTCCTCGACGCTCCCGTCGAAGAGGGAACCGTGATTATACACAGTGTGTGTAACCTTCAGAGTGATATAGTTGTTACTAAAAGTGTAAAGGCGAAAAGCTGAAGAGTAACGGCTACATTAAAGAGGCACCATCCCAGAATCCCCCGGGAGGTGCCTTTTCTCTTGTGAGTGTTCAGCCTGCTGAAACATCAGCATTGCCATATGTGATGTTTTTGTCTCCGAAGGGAGAAAACACTTGCCTTTTCCCCTTTTTCAGTATGAACTTAGATTATAGACAACAAAAGAATATTCTTCAGAGAAAGGAGGCAATCAATGGCAGGAATCAA
>CAVILL010000130.1:0-4239 GCA_963643635.1 Sphaerochaetaceae bacterium
ATTCTCATCGTCATCGCGACGCTCAGCGGAATCGTCGACAACTACAAGGGAGGCAATGTCCAGTACTTCTACATCAAGTTCATGCTGAACGGTGAGAACAATGCCTTCATGTACACTATCTATCAGGCAGTTACGGGAACTCCGCTGGGGCTGGGGGCATTCCTGATCTATCCGCTTGTGAAGAAATTCGGAATAAAGAACATCACTGTCGGGGGCTATGCTCTTGTTCTCGCCGGAAGCGTCATCGGATGGCTTTTTCCCTCGAATCTGACAGTCGCGCTTGTCGCCGGATTCATCCGTAATGTCGGATGGCTTCCGAATTCGTACATCTTCGCAACTCTCCTCTGCTTCGCATACGACAGCATCGAGTACAGATCACACATGAGACTTGAAGGCCTTATGGGCGTTGCAATCATCACGGCTCTGCAGTCCCTCGTCTACGCTCCGTTCGCAGGCGGATTCGAGTCCGGAATCCTCAGAATGGGTTTTGTCGATGCAGCGGGTATCGCACCCAGCGGGGAAGTTACGTCATTCATGACTTCGTCGTTCTATCTCTTCGACGCTGCTCTCGCACTTGCAGTCGTGATTCTTCTTCCGTTCGTGGATGTCGAGAAGCATCTTCCCGAGATCAACGCCGAACTTCTGAGAAGAAAGAAGGAGGCCGTCATCGCTTCCGGCGGTACATGGACAGATCCCGGGGAGCAGAAGAGAATCGACGAGGAAAGGGAAGCGGAAAGAAGGGAGAAGAACCGTATTGCCGATCTCAGGATGCGCTGTGAGAAGAAGGGACTGGACTTCGAGGAAGAGAACAGAAAGTACCTTGAAAAGGCAGCGCGGAAGGAAGAAAGGAAGAACAGAGGCGGGAAACGGTAATGCTTGAAATCAGGGACATACGGATAGACGACAGAGGAGAGGGGGCGATGACTGACAGTCAGACGCCGGTACTTTCCTTTGCCCTCTCTTCCTCTGTCCCCGGTACTTCTCTTTCTGATGCCCGTATCAGCGTGGACGGAAGGGAAGTACTTACGACAGGAAAGCAGACGGGAATAAGACTGGAGTCTCTCCCATTGAAGCCTTTTACAGTCCACAGAGTCAGCGTGGACGCTGAAGACAACCACGGCGAGAAGGCTTCGGCATCTCTTACCTTTTCGACCGGAAGAATGAACAGAAAATGGAATGCCTCCTGGATAACGGATCCGGGCTATGTCTTTCGCGGTAAGGGTTCTCCCGCCGTGATGGTATTCAGAAAGGCTTTCTCCACTGCCGGGAGAATAAGGCGGGCGTATGTCACCGCTACCGCTCTCGGCATATTCGAGATGTCTCTCAACTCCCGGAGAGTGGGTTCCGATTTCTTCGCCCCGGGCTTTACAAGCTACAGAAAGAATCTCCAGTACCGGTACTATGACGTAACCGGCATGCTTGAAGAAGAGAATGTTCTCTCGGTCACAGCTGCCGGAGGCTGGGCTGTCGGCCGCTTCACATACGAAAACAGAAACAGGATAACCTCCCCCCGCCAGGCTCTGCTTCTCGAGCTCTTCATCGAGTACGGGGACGGAAGAAGTGAGATCATAAAAAGCGACGGAACATGGAGTGTCACTACTGACGGTCCCGTCAGGGCGGCATGCTTCTATGACGGCGAGACATACGACGCCTCACTCGACATCGGGAGTTCGGAATGGAGAAAGGCGGGCGTGACGGATATTCCCTTCAGACCATCCTTCACACTCTCCGGGAGTTTCGTTGTGGAGAGGAGTATTCTTCATCCCGTGAATCACTTCATCCGAAGCGACGGCTCCATTATCTATGACTTCGGACAGAATGAGGCGGGAGTCGTAGAGCTGAAAGTCAACGGGAGGAAGGGACAGACAATCACCGTCCGCCATGCGGAGTGCCTCGAAGGGGGAAGACTCTATACTTCCTCCCTCAGGACAGCGAAAGCAGAAGTGAAATACATCTGCCGTGACGGATGGCAGACATATATGCCGCACTTCACCTACATGGGCTTCAGGTATATTTCAGTCGAGGGAACAGATGAAGAGAACGTGGAGGTCTCCTTCCATACTCTCTCCTCGGACAATGAGCGCACCGGATATTTCTCGTGCTCCGACGAGAGGCTGAACAGGCTCCAGGAGAACATCATCCGGAGTGCCGAGTCCAACTTCGTCGACATTCCGACGGACTGTCCGCAGCGCGACGAGAGAATGGGCTGGACGGGGGATGCCGCAGTCTTCGCGGAGACGGCATGCTTCAACTACGACCTCGGCCGTTTCTGGAAGAAGTGGCTGAAGGATATGAGACTCGAACAGGGAAGGGGCGGGGGAATACCGACGGTCGTCCCGCTCCACGGATGCTCCACTCCCGTATCTGCAGTAGCTCTCTGGGGCGACAGTGCGATAATGGTTCCATGGGCGGAGTACCTTGCACGGGGAGACGTGAATCTCCTGAGAGAACAGTACCCGTGCATGAAGAGATACATGAAGGCTGTTTCCTTCTGGGCTTCCCTTTCGGGATTCGGAAAGAGAAGATACATTTGGAAGTGGCTCTATCAGTTCGGTGACTGGTGCGCCCCGTACGGAAATGTGAGGGAGTGGATGAAGAAGGGGAAGTGGACGGCGACCTGTTTCTATGCACACTCGGCATCTCTGCTTTCCCGGATTGCCGGAATCCTCGGAGAAACGGACGATGAAGAATATTACAGAGAACTCTCGAAGAAAGTGACGGATGCGTTCAACAGCATACTGACTGACGGCAGGGGGAGAATAGGAGACGAATTCCAGACGGGTTACGTTCTTCCGCTTTATTTCCAGATGGAGACGGGAGAGAACAGAAAGAGAATGGCGGAGAGGCTCGAGAGTCTCGTGAGGGAGAGTGATTATCATCTGTCCACGGGATTTCCGGGTACTCCGTATATTCTCTTCGCCCTCGCCGACAACGGCCATGCAGATACTGCCTGGCGTCTCCTCCTTACCGACACCTGTCCCTCCTGGCTCTACATGATCAAGCAGGGTGCCACCACACTCTGGGAGCAGTGGGATGCGATAACCCCCTCGGGAGAGGTGAGGGAACCTTCGATGAACCATTATGCATACGGCGCAGTCGGAGCCTTCCTCTACAGAAGGGTTCTCGGAATCGAACCTCTGGAGGGCGGATGGAGGAAATTCCGCTTCTCTCCCGTTTACGGAGGAAATCTCACATATGCCCGGGGAAGCGTCTCGACTCCATACGGCAGCGTCATGGCAGAGTGGAGAGTAGAAGGGAAAATGATGAAAATGAAAGTCGAGGTTCCTGTGTCTGCAGAGTGTACCGTCACATTGCCCGGCGGAGAAGAGAGAAAAGTCGGGAGCGGAAGCTACAGCTTCGAGGGAGAAACGGGAAGATGAGACATCAGACATTCGGTGCAACGGTAAAGACGGAAACGGAGCGGGAGAAGAGGAACCGCAGCCTTGCAAGGCGCGTCGAGGCTGAAGGCATAGTCATGCTCGAAAACAGCGGAGTTCTTCCGCTCCCTCCGGGGAAAATCGTCCTCTACGGAACTGGAAGCCGCATGACGGTGAAGGGCGGAAGCGGAAGCGGAGACGTGAGGGAGCGTTATTCCGTCACGATTGAACAGGGCCTCAGGAATGCGGGCTTCACATTCCCCACGACTCTCTGGATGGACCGCTTCGAGGAGAAGTACAGGAGGGAGATAAAGGCCTGGAAGGACGAAGTCGAGGATGCTGTAAAGTCCTTCGGTCCTCTCTCGACTATGAAGATGTTCACTGTCATCTCCTCTCACCCCAGACCATGCCCGCAGGTTACCCCGGTTCTGTCCGATGAGATAACAGATGCGACAGACACTGCAGTCTACGTTATCTCGCGTCAGGCGGGTGAGGGAAGGGACAGGAGAGTCGAGAGGGGGGATTATCTTCTTTCAGATACTGAAGAGGAGAACATAAGGCTTCTGCGTAAGAGCTATGAGAAGCTGATTCTCGTCATCAACTCGGGCGGCATCATCGATCTCTCGATTCTTGATTCGGTTTTTGTCGATGCCCTCCTTCTGATGGGACAGGGCGGAGAGGAAGGCGGAAACGCACTTGCGGACATCATCACCGGAAAAGTCAACCCGAGCGGAAGACTTACGGACACCTGGGCGTACTCATATTCCGATTATCCCTCGGCGGATACCTTCAGTCACCTCAGCGGAAACCTTGAAGAGGAGGAATACAGCGAGGGAATATATGTCGGCTACAGACATTTCGA
>CAVILL010000131.1:0-4165 GCA_963643635.1 Sphaerochaetaceae bacterium
TCAGAATTTCGAGTGTCACCTTGAGTCTGTTGTCGGCAGTGGCTATGAGAGCGCGTCTCTCGAGAAGGAGAGCCTGAAGGGCGAGAGCGCAGTTCTTCACTCTCTCGTCATGGGTGTTGATGAGTCTCTGTATCTTGTCCCTCAGGGGAATGTCCTGGTTCATTACTCCGGGAGCCATGGTCGTGAGTGTGAGCACTGCCTTCGTGATTCTGTCCGATAGGTCGTTGTATTCCTCTCTTTCCTCCTCGTTGAGTCTCACTGCGATGTTGAAGAGTATGAAGGGATTCACGACTCTGTCGCGAAGCGCCGAGTCGAGTCTGTAGCGGTAGAAGAGCGGACCGATTGCCGGAATGAGGTGTGTCGTCAGGGCCGGCACCTCTGCCGTGGCACTGAGTCCCAGTGCCGAGTAAAGCTCCTTCCTGTAGTATGGGGAATTACGGAAGTCGAAGAGATGGTAGTTCGCCCTGCTTCCGTAGTGGTGGAACTCGTCAAGAATAAGAAGAACGGGTGTCCCGTTCTTCATGTCGTTCTCGATGAGAAGCGGCACCCTGTCGCGTGCTCTGTTGATGGTGAATATGCTGATGCGGGATGGAATGATCTTCTCTTTGTTCTGGATTACGGCGCCTTCGAGACCCGCCAGATGAAGGGTATCTCTCCACTGCCCGAGGAGCGGAATGCGGGGAACGACCACGTAGATACTCAGCTTCCCTTCATTCTCGTCCCAGAGTCTCTTCGCTCCCGACGATGCGAGAATCGTCTTGCCGCCTCCCGTCGTGACTTCGATTACCCCCCTGTGGGAGTTCTCCTTCCATTTCTCCAAACATTCTTCCTGCCACCTGTAGAGAGTAATCATATCCTGATGATACAACCCGTGAGCGTAATCTACAACTCGTTCAAAATGTTCATGGCAGCCGATACCCTGTTTTGTTGCAACCCTTTTTCGGACAATCCTCGATCCGTCCGGTTGGAGTCTTCAACTTTTCTCCGTCAGTCTGAAGAATGCCTGCGGTGACTTGATGTTCCCCTCTCTGACGACTCTGCCGTCTTTGAGCAGAGGGTTCATGATTTCCACGAGGAACCTGTGTCTGCTTGTGTACTTCGTTACGTTCTGGAGATCGCGTGTATGCTTCGGTCCGTCCTCAAGAAGCAGCAGAACCTTCTCCGTGTCGTCAAGAATATGAATCGTTTCTTCCGTATACAGAGAGTCGAACAGACGGAGATTTAAGAATCCCGGATAAATCATCAGACACGGCTGCTTCTCAGCTGGCTGGTCTCTGTAGCTGTCCATTATCGTTTTTATCCCTGTTCCGCTTCTTTCCATGAGCGATGCCGTGTCCAGCGCTGCTGCGATGATCGAGTTTCTTCTTACCGATGGAATCGAGTCTGATTCATACTGTTCGTACGGAACGGGAAGAAGCCAGGAGCCGGGCGACATAATCTCCATACGGTCCGAGTATATGTCGATGTCAATCTGTGTTCCGTAGATGGAGTAGTCTCTGTGTGCGATGGCGTTTATGACTCCTTCTCTGACGGCGATGGAAGGATAGGATCTTATTTCCTCCCTTCCGCCTGTCTCTGTTTTCTTCCACCCTTTCTTCGTATTTCGTTCTATGAATGTGAGGGCATCTTCGAAAACTTTGGGAATCGGCCCCTTGAACCGGGCTTTGTCCAGTGTCGAACCGAGTTTGTCCTTTCCCGTCCAGAGCCGGCAGCAGATCAGAGTGTCGTCCTCCTTGTAATCATCAGCGAACATCATGAACCCTGATTTTGCATATCCGCCGGGAGACACAAGTTCCATGCTCTGGAGTTCCTTGAGAGAAGGTACGGAATTATCTCTGCGGTAGTTTCTGCAGAGATCAAGATAGAGTGACCATTTTTTCTCGATGTATTTGATGTCGGTCGTCTCGTTGTCTATGCCCTTCCTGCGCCCGGAGAGGGCGATTATGTCTTCCGCTTTTGCCGGGGTTGTACTCCCGTCCTGCCTTATGAAAACCTGCTCGTTATAATCTCCGCTCCTGTACCGTACAAGGGACTCCGAAGGAGATACCTTCACAGCGAGTACGAAGGCTCCCATCTTGTCGTCAATGTTTCTGAGGAGGTATGAGATTTTCACTTTCGGAATGATATGACGTTCATTTTCCAGGGCAATCTGATTCTTGATTCTGTCGATTTCCTGAAGACTGAGGCCGAATGCCTCGCCGCTGTCATTCACTCCGACGAAGATGGTTCCCCCGTCAGAGTTTGCATAGGCTACGAGTGTCTTTGCCCATTTAAGCGGGTTGTCTTCGCTTAACGCCGCCTTGAATTCATAGTTGAGGTCTTCTCCGATTACGTCAGGGTAAAGTTCGCTTATATGCATGATTGTCTCCTGATTAATGTTAAAAGACATTGTCAGACATTGTCAAGACATAGTTTGTCAATGTTATGAAAGTGATTTTGCACAAATAAAGACATATTAACATTGTCAAACATTATTAAACATTGTCAGACATTGTCGGAACATTGACAGATAATCGAACAGTAGTTATGTAAGTCCATATCGTAAAAGATATTACAACATTGTCACGAACATTGCCGTCTTTGCTCCAATGCCGAATAATAACGGCTTCAGAGCAGACCGGCCATATAGAGGGGAAGATGTATTATATTGTCCTTGATCATGACATCCCCGGGATACAGTATATATGAGTCTCCGATGACGGATGAGAAGCGGCGTCGGAACTTGTCGAGTGAAGAGGGTGAGCGGTAGTCACTGGACTTGACCTCTACAGGTGAAATCTTCTTTCCCCGGGTTATGAGAAAATCTATCTTGATGCTGTTCTCCCTCCTGATGCTGTCATTCCTTGAGTAGAAGTAAAGTCTTTCTCTTCTGATGCGGAGGAGCTGGGCTGCGATATTCTCCATCAGCATTCCTTCATTGATGTTGAGTCTGTCGAAGAGAACGGCCCTGTAGAGTTCATTGTCAGTGAATCTGCCGTCCCTGAAGGTGTGGGGCACAAGAAGACCGGTATCTTCCATGTAGCATTTCCGTGTTGTGCAGTCTGCACTGAGAGCAAGTCCGGCATGCGGATCGGTGGCGTTGAAGCAGGCGTTGACCATCATTGCTTCATCGAGCCATATGAATGCTTCCTCATATGTCCTGAACCTTGCCTCCGTGTCGAGAGATGTCAGCTTATACTTCTTCTCCTTCTTTGATAACTGTCCTGGAATGTTGTCGAAGAGAGCGAACACCTTGTCTTCGCAGCCCCCCGCGAATTTTGCCGTGTCTTCCCTGTACAGTTTGACTATTCTGCGTTTCGCTTTATCCGATGAGGCGAAATCCTTTCCGTTCAGATAGGCATTGACGGACTGAGGCATGCCGCCGACGAGGATATACTGTCTGAAATCGCTCATTATTTTCCTGTGAACTGTTCCGGGAGGTTTCCTTGTTTCAAAGCAGTGTCTGATGAGCGGATATGTTGTCTCATCCCCCATTGCCCGGAGAAATTCCTCGAAGTCGAGAGGAAACATTTCAATATGATCTTCCTCGGAAGGAATGATTATATCCCGGACGTTTTTCTTGAGTCTGATGAGCGATCCCGTCTCGATGTAGTCATATCTTCCGTCTTCGACGAGATATTTGATAAGCTGCCGTGCCTTCGGGTACTGCTGGACTTCGTCAAAGATGATCAGAGATTCACGCCTGTAGAGTTTCACTGCGTAAAATACTGAAAGTTCGGAAAAGAAAAGGTCCAGAACCGAGGAATCATGTTCGAAGATGCTTTTTACGTCATCGGGAGCCTTGCCGAAGTCTATAAAGATGTAGTTTCTGTATTCATTCTTTGCAAATTCTTCTGCTATATAGCTTTTCCCGACGTGCTCCGTCGATCATTAAAGCGCTTGTGCCGTTGCTTTCCTTTTTCCATGTAACGAGTTCGTTGTATATTTTTCTCTACAACATATGCTACAATTTATTTCGAATTTATCTTATTATCTCTACAAAAATTATACTAACAGGAATCACGAAAAAGCAACCTCAAGGTAAGAAGTTGATACTATCGGATTTACGGCTTTGTGCATCAGTCAATAGAAGTAGTTTTCGGGATAATTCCCCGAATATCTTCCTTTCTTCTTTTTTCTTTGCACTTCTCTGTGCTATATTCTTTCCAAATGAGGTTGATTCAAT
>CAVILL010000132.1:0-1470 GCA_963643635.1 Sphaerochaetaceae bacterium
GTCGACAACGCCCGTCAGACCGTACAGGGCTACATCGAGACGGCGGACGAGAGCGAATCGAGAATCACGGCACTCCGCACAGAGTTGCAGACTCTCGTCGACACAGTGGAAGCTCTTTCGGCACAGACCGTCACAGAGACAATCATTGTCGACGGAAGCAAGGTCTACAAGAAGAGCGTCGCAATCAAGAACGGCAGACCGTACTGTACTCTTACAGAGGTCACGGAATAAGTAGAAGGAGAACGAAATGAGTTATACGTTCGGAATGGTATCGGGAAGTGACGTCACGCAGTTGAGGGGCGTCATTGACGAAGGAAACAACAGACCACGGAGCGAGATTGATATGTCGATGTTTTCCGACGGTAAGGAGATAGTCCTCACCAACGGAGCAAGCACACTTCTTGCCTCGGGTTCGGCAGTCAGCACAACGAGACGGGCGTTGATTATCCGCAACGAGAGTGAAATACAGGTAGCACTCTTGCCTAGCGGAGCGACAAGCGCAAAGAGAGCGCTGTACGTTGAGCCGTATTCGGAGGTAACAATCAACTTCCCCGAAGGCAACACAACGGCAGTCTACGGACGCAGTACAGGCTACGACGCAACAGTTACGGTATGGGAGGTTTAAGAGATGGCGACACAGCACAACTACACTTACGGCCATGTGGCAATGGGTGAAGACACCTACAGAATCACATGGTACGACAACGGCTCTACAGTCGTATGCGAGTCAGTCTACAAGATAGTGGCAGACAGCACGGAAGAACTCGAGAAGGCAATCGTGCTCAATGCGATGGCACTCCGGAACAGCAACGCAAGACTGTTTGTTGAAGACGAACCGGAGGAAGGCAGAGAAATGATGATGGAGGAAGGAGTATAAGATATGTTTACAACACAGCAGTTAGACAGGAAGAGACGTGAACTTGAAGAGGAAATCAGCGAAATCTGTATGGCGGGGACAGACCTTGTTCCGACAGATGAAGGCAAGGTGAGAATCCTCGAAATCGGTGACTGGATTAAGAGAGCGTCGCACGGAAGAAATGAGGTATTGTTCGACAAGGCGGGGAGGGTTCACATTATGGTGAACTTCTTCTGTGACGAGAAGGCAAGACTTGACTACCTCTCGAACAACAACACGCTTTTCAACAGCGGAGACTCAACTTTACAGGACAACATTCACCCCGCTTTCATCATCGAGAACGCACCTATCAAGGGCTTCCGGCTTGCGAAGTATCTCATGCCCCGCTACAACGGCAAGAACTATGTAGCGTCGCTCTATGGTATGTCTCCGGCGTTCGGCGGTGGCGGATTCAGTGTATCGACAACGGGAAGTATACAGGCTTGCTATGACTCGAACTCGAAGACGACGAATCCCGACGGCATTGAGTTGCACCTCGAGACAGACGCAGAGTATTCGTTCTTACAGCTTCTTGGAGCAAGAAGAGCGTTCGAGTGTCACGGGAATACGTCAAG
>CAVILL010000132.1:2124-4083 GCA_963643635.1 Sphaerochaetaceae bacterium
TTGCGGTGCTCGTTCCGCTTCTTTAATTTAGGCATAAATCTTAAAATCTTGTGGAGGTCGAAATGGATTTACGGAATACGGAGAGAAGGGAGCGGTTCAATGTTGTCGAACTCCCGATTGACGCCGAAAAGAAGGAAGGCACGAAGTTGCAACAGGCTATGGCGGATTTACTCAACTATTGGTTAATCTGTATGGCCGGCAAAGACGTACCGAACTCACTTAGGTATTCAATCTGTGAAGAGATAACAAAGCGCCTCGCCTACTCTCTCGCACTCTTGAGCCGTTCAGTCGAGAGGTACAACTACAACTTTCGAATGAATCAGCCGGAGAACAGAGACAAGTACCGTGTTCCGTACAAA
Organism: Sphaerochaetaceae bacterium; assembly: GCA_963643635.1. Taxonomy (GTDB): domain Bacteria; phylum Spirochaetota; class Spirochaetia; order Sphaerochaetales; family Sphaerochaetaceae; genus Ornithospirochaeta. Next base: position 2,484 of record CAVILL010000132.1, read on the forward strand.
CCGTTCGACATTCTACAGGACAGCCGTAAAGCCGAAGACGAGTTCGTGGTATGCGCCTACATGATTAAGAGTCTCGAAGAAAGACCACAGTTCAAGAAGCGCAAAAGCGAACTTGTGAGGCTTACGGGGATATGCAAGAAGATGATGAGAGGGTGGCTTATCTATCTCACCACCCACGGCGGGAAATGAAAACGAGTGACGTTTACGCTTGCGGGCGTGGCGGGAATTGGAACAATAGTTCCAATGCGGGCCTCTCGTATGCGAATTGCAATAATAGCCTCACGAACACGAACAACAATTACGGTGCTCGTTCCGCTTCTAGGAGAAGAGATTCAAAAGAGTAAGAACGTACATTATAGTCTTAAAAGGTCTATCGTACATTCCTCTTAGAAGGATTGAACGTCGTACGACAACACACAGCGTCAGACACGGCGGGTGACATGGAACGGCATTACACTCGTGGTGTCTGACACGATATACAACAATCACATGAACACTACAGCAACAGCAGATACAGACTCACAACAACAAGAAAGGCACTGGTGTACAGACTTACTCTACGAACAGGTGTACGACTTCGACAATCTCGTTGAGGCGTGGCATGAAGTGAGGAAGGGAAGACGCAACGAGATACCCTTTCTTCTCTTTGCACAGGACGAAGAGGAAATACTCATAAACCTACAGAATGAACTTATATGGCACACGTACAAGCCGAAGAAGACACGGGAGTTCATTGTCCGTGACCCGAAAATGAGAATGATATCCGAACCGACGTACTACGACAGAATTCTACATCATGCACTCATGCGGGTAGCAGAGCCGTACTTCGGGAGATACTTCCATAGAAGCTCTTTTGCATGTCTCACAGGGCGGGGACCGCTTGCAAGTTGTCTCTACTATCAGAAGCTAATACGGAAGGCAATCGGACGCTACGGCAGAAACGACTTCTATGTAGTCCGGCTCGATATCAAGTCGTTCTTCGCTTCAATAGACAGGAGCATACTCAAACAACAGCTACGCCGAATCTTCTCACCAACGTACAACGAGTCTATCTTATGGCTATTCGACTCCATCATAGACGGGTATACATCTCCCGACGGCAAGGGCTTACCGCTAGGCTTCCTCACATCTCAACAGGAAGCAAACCTCGTCAACACGCCTCTCGATTACTACATCACCGACACGCTAGGCTATAGTCTGTACTGTCGCTACATGGACGACGTTCGTGTACTCGTACCGACCTACGACGACGCAATGAGGCTATTGTATTCTGTTGATACATTCATAACCGAAAAACTCAACCTCCGCCTATCTCCGAAGAAGACGTTCATACAGCGATGGAGAGGTAAAGATACATGGTGCGGTTATGTCGTATGCCCTCACCATCTCGAACCGAAGAAAGCGACAGTCGAACGGCAGAAGCGGAGAATCAGAAAGAAGAGGCGTATGTATGAAGCGGAAGAGATAACCGAAGAGGAGTTGAAGGCGAGTGAACAGAGCTATATCGGGTATCTGAAACATACGAAAGGAAGGACTACGCCAGGTAAACCACCGGAGCGCACATGACAGCGACGCCAAACTGTAATACTCTCTTCATAGG
>CAVILL010000133.1:0-4049 GCA_963643635.1 Sphaerochaetaceae bacterium
AAGATCGGAACTACAAAAAGGGGTATCGGACCGTGCTATCAGGATAAGGCTGCGCGCAGCGGAATCAGGGCCGGGGACCTCCTTGACTGGGACTTCCTCGTAAAAAGGCTTGAAGCGAACCTCGCAAAGAAGAACAGGGAACTCGAGTACTACGGACTCGATACATACACGCTCGATGAGCTTCTCGAAAAATGCAGGGCATGGAAGGAGGAGTTCGGCTCACACATCATCGACACGACGACCGTCGTGAGGGACGCAGTCGAAGGCGACAGGAAGATTCTCCTCGAAGGCCAGCTCGGCATCATGAGGGACAACGACTGGGGTATCTACCCGTACTCGACATCATCCAACCCCACATCAAGCGGCGCATGCAACGGAGCGGGAATCCCGCCCAGGGCAATCAGCAGAGTCTACGGCGTTGCAAAGGCCTACTCGACAAGTGTCGGCGGCGGTCCGTATATGACGGAGCTTTTCGATGAAGACGGAAAGAAACTGAGGGACATCGGAGGAGAATACGGCGTAACGACAGGGCGTCCCAGACGCTGCGGCTGGTTCGATGCAGTTGCAACGGACTACGCATGCTACATGAACGGAGTCACCGACGTATGTCTTACGAAGATTGACGTCCTCGATACATTCCCGACCATCAGGGTATGCACAGGCTACATGATTGACGGAGAATACTGCTCATATCTTCCCGACACGGCTCACCAGGAGAAGGCAAAGCCTGTCTATAAGGAATATGAGGGCTGGATGACTCCGACTACGGAATGCAGAACCTGGGAAAGCCTTCCCGAGAAGTGCAGATCTTACATCCTCGATGTCGAGAAACTCATCGGAGCTCCCATCACACTCATCTCTGTCGGTCCCGAGAGAGACCAGCTCATCATAAGGAACAGATAATAATATGGATTACGACCACTCAGTTTTCATCTCACCCTTCACATGGCGCTACGGATCGGAGGAAATGAAGAGAATCTTCTCCGAAGAACATAAGCGAAAGCTCCTCAGACGTGTCTGGATAGCCCTCGCAAAGGCGGAGATGAAGGCCGGGCTCGTAACTGAAGAACAGGTGGAGGAGCTCATCGCCCATAAGGATGATATCGACATCGAACGGGCGACAGAAATCGAGAACGTAATCCACCACGACCTCATGGCCGAAATAAAGACCTATGCCGAACAGTGCCCCCGCTCCGGTGCCATAATCCACCTCGGGGCAACGAGCATGGACGCTCTCGACAACGCCGACGCCGTAAGATATAAGGAAGCCCTTCTTCTGACCCTCAGCCATCTCGACGATGTCATAAAGGCCCTCGTGGAGAAGACAGAGGAGACGAAGGCCACAATCACGATGGCCTTCACCCACATACAGCCGGCGGAGGTAACGACAGTCGGCTACAGACTCAGTCAGACTCTCCAGGATCTCCTCGACGACAGGGAAGATCTCGTCAGTATGATAAACCGCATCAAGGGAAAGGGAATGAAGGGAGCCGTCGGAACGGCTGCCTCCTACTCCACTCTCACCGAGGGAACCGGTGTCACGGCAATGGAACTCGAGAATGCTGTGATGGATGAACTGGGACTCGAAGCCTTCGATGCAGCGACTCAGACATATCCGCGTAAGCAGGACTTGAGAATCGTGGAGACACTCTCTGGCATCGCGGCGACACTTCATAAGTTCAGCCAGGACTTCCGCGTCCTGCAGTCTCCGCCGATCGGGGAGTTCAGCGAGCCGTTTTCAAAGATGCAGGTGGGCTCCTCTGCAATGCCATTCAAGCGTAACCCCATCCTCAGCGAGAAGATATGCTCGCTCTCAAGAATAGTTGAGGAAAGCTATACAAGTGCATGGCAGAATGCCTCATCCCAGTTTCTAGAGAGAACGCTCGATGATTCGGCATCCCGGCGTATCTTCATCCCCGAGAGTTTCCTCGCCCTCGACGAGATGCTCATCACCGAAAAGAAGATAGTTGAAGGAATGCAGATTCATCCGGCAGCGACAAAGAGACTTCTCGACAACTACTCCATTTTCGCATCAACGGAAAGACTTTTGATGGAACTCGGAAAGAGAGGCGCCGACAGACAGGTAATGCATGAGGTAATCAGAGAGGAGAGCCTCAGGGCCTGGGCTCTTGTCCAGGAAGGAAAACCAAATCCGCTGAAGGATGAACTCATGAACAATGAAGACATCCTGAAATACCTTACAGAAGAGGAAATAGGAAAGACACTCGACGCCTCAGAGTATATCGGAGACGCAGTCGAAAGAACGGAAATGGTACTAAAGAGAGCCGAGAAGGCTCTTGGCTGAAGAGATTATCTCATCCTCACTCTGAGTGAAAGTCCCCCTGAAAAGGGGGTCTCTTCCGCCCCCGCGGAGAGATAAGGCAGATTTCAACGCACTGAAATCATCCTTTGAGCCCACAAACATGAATCTGTTTCCGTTTCCTATGATGAAGATTTTCCTTTCCTTCTCCTCACATGCCTTCTCTATGAGTACATCAAGGTCATACCGGGTCGAATAGACGACAGTACTCTCCGTGTGTGAAAGAAATTCCGTTTCAGCTGCTGTCTTCTCGAGAGTCTTCACACGGTGTCTGAGATCCCTGTTCTCGCCGATGAGATGACTGACAGCCTCTACAAGAGCTGAAGAATCAGACGATAAGAGAGCTCCGGCTTCACTGATTACCGCCGCGTTTCCACGTCTGAGGTCCCTTGCCTTCTTTCCGACTCTCCAGACTGTTCTCGAGTGAGCTCTTATCGTGTCGACGCCGGCAAATACAAGTTCCCCGATCTGCCCGAGCGACGAAAGGTGAACGCCGCCGCATGCGACTGCATCCTGGTTCTCGATGAAGACCATCTTTACAGTCTCGTCGTCAACTTTTATCGAGCGTCTGGAAATCTCCGCCGCCTTTTCCCGATCCATGTCCTCAGTCCAGACCCTTCTGTTCTCTCCGATAAGACGTATCGCCTCCTCCTCGACTTTGAGAAGAGTGTCGTGTGCGATTGTCGAGCGGTCCGTTTCGATTGTTATCTCGTCAGTTCCATGATGGACCGCGACCGTCCCGATACCGAATGAATTGCAGAGAACTGACGAAAGAAGATGCTGCGCGGTATGTTCCTGCATACCGAAGAATCTCTCGTCCCAGTCGAGACGGAGGATGGCCCTATCTCCGGGAGAGGGAAGAGGACCGTCAGTAACGTGAAGAGGATTGCCCTCCCCGTCCTTGACTGTCGTGACAATCCGGATGGAGCCGAAATAGCCGCTGTCCCCCCTCTGTCCGCCGCATTCGGGATAGAATATGCTCCTGTCGAGAAGAAAGCCCTGAACGGAAACGGCAATGACCGTTGCCTCCGTCTCCTTCGTATACGGTTCCCTGTAGTAGAGTTTATCAGTTGTCATTGTCACTTCTCCCCTGATGGGCCTTCGGAAGCGAGAGATGGAGCTTGTAACCCAGCACTCTCGCAAGAATCGTGAAGAATGCAGTAACCCAGATGTTGATTGCCGCATCGACTCCCAGATAGCTCAGAAGAAGATACAGCAGCGCTCCGAGTATGCTCGCCGAAGCATAGAAATCGGAAGTGAAGACCATCGGCACCTCCTTCGCGAAGAGGTCTCTCAGAACACCTCCTCCGACAGCGGAGAGAACGCCGGAGAATATGATGCCGACAGGAATTATCGAGAGGGCGGCAGCCTTCTCGCAGCCGAGGGCTGTGAAGAACCCCAGTCCTATGGCGTCGAGGAACATTATGTGGTCTGGGAAAGAATCAACGGAGACATTCTCCCCGATGAGGAACATCACAAGCCCCGCGACGAATGCCACTGCTATGTAGACGCTGTTCTGATATACGGCGACGGGAACAGCACCGATGAGGACATCCCTGATCATACCGCCGGCACAGCCGACAGTGATGGCGAAGACTATGACACCCAGAAAGTCCATATTCTTCTTGATTGCCTTTGCAGCTCCCGAGAGAGCGAAGACGAAGGTTCCGAAAACATCAAACAGGAGTAATACGCCGTTATTCATAGCGATGACAGCTTAAACTGATTT
>CAVILL010000134.1:0-4007 GCA_963643635.1 Sphaerochaetaceae bacterium
AAGAAAAAAGTGAAAATACCGCGCTGATTTCTTTCTCAAAGCACGACAGAGTAGAGGTAAATCGTTGAGAGGAGACAGAACTATGGCTGAAGAGAACAGGAAAATACGGACAGCGGCATACTGCCGTGTGAGCACACTGATGGAAATCCAGGAAAGCTCGTACGAGATGCAGACGAAATACTACACGGATCTTATCAACAGTAATCCCGATATGATTCTTGTGGGTGTCTACGGAGACAGGGGCAGAAGCGGCCTCTCCACTCTCAAGCGTCCCGGTCTCAAGGCTCTTCTTGACGACTGCAGAAGCGGGAAAATCGACTACATACTCTGCAAGAGCGTTTCACGCTTTGCCCGTAACATGGCGGACTTCGTGGAGATGGTGAGAGAACTGAGGAAACTGGGAGTGAACATCTACTTCGAGAAGGAGAAGATTGAAACCGCCAATCCCGGAATTGACTGGATTCTCGATACTCTCGCCATCATCGCCGAGGAGGAGAGCAACTCCATCAGTCTGCATCTTCTGGAATCCAACGCACAGCACATAAAGGAAGGCCGTCCCCTCGGGCGTCCGCCTTACGGCTACCGCCGTGACAGAGAGCACGTGTGGTCAATATACGGAGAAGAGGCCGCGAGAGTCAGAAGAGCCTTCTACATGGCGGGTGAAGTAAAGAGCTACGGGGAGATCATCGATGCCCTGGATGAGCTGGAAGGGAAGAAGGTCTGGACTCAGGGGAGGCTGAGGTCAATGCTGACGAACGTCGCCTACAAGGGTGACTACTATGCCTACAGGACTGTCACGGTTGCTCCCGGAAAGTGTGTTGTCAACAAAGGCCTGAAGGACCGCTATTACCTCAAGGGACACCATGAAGCAATTGTGAGCGGGGAGCTCTTCGATAAGGTTCAGAAGAACATTGCGGAGCATCTGTTGAATACAAAAGTAAGAAAGAGGGCGAAATGATGGGAAACAGCAGGAAAGTCACGAAGATTGAAGCTACGAAGAAGACTCAGAAGAAGAACAGGGAAAAGAAAAGAGTCTGTGCCTACTGCAGAGTCAGTACAGCTCTCACCGAGCAGCTCGAGAGCCTCGAGAACCAGACTCAGGCTTTCCTCTTCAAGCTCGCGCGTCACCCCGACTGGATCAATGCCGGTGTCTACGCAGACGAAGGCATCACGGGAACGAACGTGAAGAAGAGAGCACAGTTTCTCGAGATGATTGAAAAGTGCAGGAAAGGTGAGATAGATCTCATCGTGACGAAGTCCATCAGCCGTTTTGCCCGTAACACCATCGACTGTCTCAAGTATGTGAGAGAACTCAAGGAATACGGTGTGGACGTCTACTTCGAGAAGGAGAACATCGACACATCGTCGTCCACAAGCGAGATGCTTCTGACGCTCATGGCGTCTTTTGCACAGGAGGAGAGCAGAAGCATCTCGGAGAACCTCAAGTGGGGAATCAGAAAGCGCTACGAAGAAGGAATAGAACCCAAGATTCCGACCTACGGCTACAGACACACGGACGATGAGACCTATGTGATAGTCCCCGAGGAAGCGATGATAGTGAAGGAGATCTTCACGCGCTTTGTTCACGGAGAAGCTCCCATGGAGATCATGAGAGATATGATAAGACGTGGTGAGAAGGCTCCTACGGAGAGAGGATGGGAGAGACAGCAGATTGACAGAATCATCAACAACGAGAGATATACCGGTAACACCATCCTACAGAAGTTCTATATCGAGAACCACATCACACATAAGCTGAAGAAGAACAGGGGAGAGATTCCGCAGTACTACATCGAGGATGCGCATCCCGCCATAATCGACAGCCATATCTTCGAACAGGCGAGAAAAATCAGCGAGATGAGAAACCGCACCTACGGTAATCCCATTTATCCCTACGGTGACATGCTGAAGTGTCCTCACTGCGGCAAGACTCTTACCCGCGGTAATCTCGGAAGCTTCTCCCACAAAGGCAGAAGTATCGCGGGTGGCGGATGGGGATGCTATCTCGACGGCGGCTGCAGAAGCTACCTCATAGTGCAGGAGATTCTCGATGAAGCTCTCCTCAGGGCATATAAGGAGAAGTACGGGGAAGAGAAGAAGAGCGTGGAGTTCTACTGGATAGATGACACAGTCTCTTCAATATCTCTTACAGAGGAGTCTGTCATCGTCAGCTGGAAGGACGGGACGGTTACGGATGCTGATATGAAGTTCTGGGATAAGAAGTATCTTCCGTCTTCCTTTGCCAAATCCTACAACAAGCTCCTCACCCGCATGAGGAAAGGTGAAGTAAAGATACGAAAGCCGAATTTCATGGGACTCAACACGAAGAAGGGAACAGAATCCGACAGTAAAAGGGATGAGTGATGGAGATAATAAGAATACCGGCAAAGAAGTCCCTCCGTAAGCAGAGGGTTGCGGCCTACTGCAGAGTCAGTACACTCCGCGACGAGCAGGAGGACAGCCTCGAGATACAGGAGCAGTATTACCGCAATCTGATCACTTCATGCCCCGAATGGGAATATGTCGGTGTCTATGCCGATTCACGTTCGGGACTGAGGGCCGAGAAGAGAGATCAGTTCCTGCAGATGATAGATGACGCCCTGAACGGGAAGATAGACCGTATCATATGCAAGAGCATCTCCCGTTTCTCTCGTAACGTCGTCGAATGCAGAAGATACATCGACATGCTGAAGGTGGTAGGCGTCACCGTCGAGTTCGAGAAGGAGAACATCAAAACGGATGACCCGACTGCCACCTTCACTCTTTCCATCATGTCTGTTGTTGCGGAGAACGAGAGTGTCTCGATATCCGAGAATGTCAAGATGGGTTACAGCTACCGTTACAACCGTGGAGAGTACAACCCCGGGAACAACAGAGTCCTGGGCTATGATGCTGTGGACGGAAAACTTGTTCCGAACGTTGATGCCCCGATAGTGAGGGAGATCTTCGAGTCCTATGCGGCAGGGAAGAGTATCGGACAAATAAGAAAAGAACTCCTGGAAAAAGGAGTTTCTCCTCAGCGTAAATCCGGCGTTTCGACCTTCGCCGGTATGTACTATATCCTACACAACGAGGTTTACAAGGGTGACAGATGCCTATGGAAAACTCCTCCCCATAATCTCTTTACCAAGAAGATTGACCTCTCGCAGAAGAGAGACACCATTTATGTCGTCGACGACCATGAGGCAATCGTAGATCCCGAAACCTGGGACAAGGTACAGGCAAGATTCAAAGAGAGGGAAGAGATTGAAAAGAGAATAGGACATCGCGTTTTAATTTCAAATCCCCTTTATGGAAGATTCTTCTGTGCCAAGTGCGGTGCTCCTATGATGCTGCGGACAGTCTCTTCGCATAAAAAGAAATACAAAATCTTGATGTGTCGTAACCGGTTTTACGGAACTAAAGAAGAGGGCTGTGACTCTCCCATCGTCAGGTATGATGAACTGCTGAAAATCCTTGCTGAAAAGATGAAACGCAAGAAATTCGATGAGAAGAAATTTCTTTCTGAAATCGAGCGTGTCACAGTAAACGGCAAGGATGTGACTGTGCAACGGAAGAAGAAAGGAGACTGATAGCCTCGCTCGAGTGAAACTCGTTGACTAGGTGAAATTATACTGGGAGTACACAGATGGATATAGATATGGTCAGTCTTGGAAAAAGACTCAGAAACATAAGACAGAAGAAGAACATGACTATCGAAGAGCTTGCAGGGAGAGCCAATCTCTCATACGCCCTGGTTGCGAAAATAGAGCGGGGGGAGAAGACAGGCAGCATAGGATCTCTTGTAGCCATCTCCAATGTACTCGGCGTGTCCATCGAGGACCTTCTGAAGGACAGCCTTCTCTGTACGAACAGAGATGACTCAAAAGCATCTTCAAACCTCTCATACCTTCTTCTTGACTGCGACGAGAAGGAAACTACTGTCATAATCAAGGTTATGGAGAATCTGAAGACTGTTCTGAAGAGGTATGGAAAATAGACTTTTCCCCGGGATTGAACGTACTCCT
>CAVILL010000135.1:0-3867 GCA_963643635.1 Sphaerochaetaceae bacterium
GAGAATCTTTTCATTACAAAAGAATTATAAACCATTACCGGAAGCTTGTCATTGAAAAAGATGAAGGTTGCCCAGACGGGAAAATGGTCAAGATGTATCCCTGTCGGGAAACACATATAAGTTTGCCTGTTAAATGCAGGTCTCAGCATCCGCACATGGGATATACACGGAAAAGCAGTGCGTCGCAAGTCGTCCGTCGTCGGCCGGGCCCCGGGAGAAGGCAAATACTGAAGCTGCCACACCGGAAGTAAGTTTCCGGCGACGGAAAGAATTCCATCCCCTGCATTCCATAAAAAGCAATCACAGAGAGAAAGCGCTGAAAACATCTCACCCGCCCCGAACGTTGTCCGGAAAGGATGATGAGATTCACTGTGTGTTCCTGAAACCGTTGCCAATTGAGGATATGTGCCACCGTTCTTATCAAAACCGGAAGTTACCGGTTTGCTTCATAGGATCTTATTCCACCTTTTGTATCCGTATCAGGAATGAGATGTCTGAAGAGCGGTTTCCGGGAAGAATATCATCTTCCGTAGAAGTGAATGTTCCGGCTACGCTGTTTCGGTGTCAGAGTGATGTCACATCCGACCCCCCGGGAATACCAGCATCAACCGGAGTGGCACCATGATCATAAATCTTCGTCATACCGTCCATCCGGAACCCGTGTTTCCTCATCATATAGCCCTCCATACACGGTATGTATTCGAGTTTCCCCACGCTGTTCACGTACACGGCGGGAACGCCGAAGACATCAGAATACAGCATGCGCCTTCTGTCGTTTTCCCTGAGTCCCTTCTCCTCAGCCTACGGATCGGAAGGCGTACCGTGGGAAAGAGAATCAGAGACAGCTTCTCGTTTTTTACATTCTCGTAGAGATGCCTCCGTCTGTAATCGTATCAGATACCGGCTCCCGTTTTTCCGAAAGGAGTCTCTATGATTCTGCCGGAATCCCCGCGTTTGAACCCCGCCGCTTCGCCTTCCTATTCCGACACGACGCCGCAGACGCCGTCAGGTCCGGCAATCATATAACGGTTGTAAAAATACCCGTTTTCTCTGTCCAGGCAGCCGACTCCGGGAAATGTATTGCATTTTCACGTTGTATGCACCGCCCACTCAGGAGCAGCCCTGCCGTTCAGATTTCCCGGCTCGTCATATAGCTGCAGAGTGAGAGCTCGGGAAGTACGACAGGATCAGGATACGGAAGAGAGAGAAGGAGCTCCTCAACATACCTCTCCATCTCTTCGATTCCCTTTATGCCATAGTTGAGTTCCACCTCAGTCGTTTCTCCGTCAGTGGACAGTCCCGGACGGAACCGCATCCGTCACTGCAGGGTGTGTCTTGCAAGTCAGTCATTCTTTTCCGGTAATGCATCTCGGAAGAATCCTCCGAAGCGATGATGGCATTTCTTCTCTCAGGAGCATAGACGATATATTGCATTTGGTTAGTTTTGAGGATACTCCAAGTCAGCCTGTTCACCTCTCGATTGACGAGGAGTAAGAGCAACTTCCGCTGAGTCTCTGTATTATAGAGAACTTGAGAACCCGGCATTGTTGACACCCTTTTTCATAACAAATATCTTTTGCGGTGACGTAACAAGGAAATCAGAAAGATATGAAAAGAACAGTACTGACTTCGGCTTTACTCATCCTCCTCTTCCTCCTCGCAGGGTGCACGGCAGAATCTGAAGTCTGTCTGGTCACTTTCGAGACCGACGGAGCAGAGAGGAGTATCACAAGCCAGAAGGTAATGAAGGGAAAGAATGCCGAGGAACCCAGAAACCCCGAAAAGGAGAACCTCCAATTCGACTACTGGACACTCGACGGGGAGGAATACGATTTCTCCTCTCCCGTGACAAAGGATATCACACTCCATGCTCACTACACACCTCTGTACCGCATCACATTCGACTCCGACGGCGGATCATACACACCTTCCGACCAGCTCATAAAGGAAAACGGAACAGTCATCGAACCCAGAAGTCCTGAAAAGGAGTCAAGCCGCGGCTTCATGTGCTGGACGGACGGAAACGGAACCCCCTACGACTTCTCATCTCCCGTTACATCATCCTTCACGCTCAAGGCTCAATACTGGCCTGCGAACATAGTCTCCGGCGGAGACCCGGGCCCGTACGACAAGGAGATGAACTCGGTCAAGGATGAAGTACTCTCCATTGCCTCAATCACGGATAAGCTTGTCTCCTCATCTGCCCTGATGGGTGGAAGCAGGGATTTCACAGAGGTCTTCGGAGACGGAAATGAAAAGAAGGATATCGTATCGGGAATACTGAGAGCCGCCCTCATGCAGAACGGCGAAGTGACAATAGATGGGACAACTTATACGCTTTCTGAACTCACTGACTACACAGTCATTACCGACGGCTGCTCAATAGACAAAAACACATCAGTAATCTCCTTTAGTGACACCACAGCCGGAGTCAACAGATACACCGTGGACATAACGGGCCTCAGGATTAAGGTAAGATATTCGAAATGGGATGAAGAAAATGAAGTATACAGAAATACTGAGGAATCAGCGGACATAGATATCAGGGGAACAGTCATAAAGGTCACAGACAGCCGCTACGAGGAACACATCACCCTCAGGGTTAACGGAAAGGAATACCCCGTTCTTCATGCCGTCAGTACAAAGACGGGATCGGAAAAAGTAATCTTCTTCGTATACAGGGGACTCTCCACCTACTTCGTTACGGAATAAACCCGCTGAGGACACCCGCAAATGACACCTTCTTCAGCGGGAGGTGTCTCTTTTAGACACAGCCGGGATGCCCGTTTTCTGCTCGGTTTGTACTTCACAGAGGCAGGGGACATCATTCTCCATAGAGCAGTGCTCCCTCCTTGACGGCTTTCAGTCAGAAGAGCCCTGATGAAATCACAACCGGAGGAAGAGCCTGACAATATGCAGATCCCGCATCAGAATTCGCTGCGGGACTCAGAGTCCGGGGAATCACAAGCTGCCAGAAGAAATCATTGAGGATTCCCGACCGTTTACGATATCCGGGAAGGTCCGAAGCAGACTGTATCAGTAAGGATTGCAATCATTTATGATTCACACCCGAGGAGAACGAAAAACCGCCTAGGGTGTACGACGCCCGATATTCTCCCTGTTTATGAGATGAATCATGTCGTCCGTGCAGTTCACTACGCCTTTATCCAGGAGGGATGAGAGAACACAGTCAAGGGAGAAAATCTCAAGCTTTCCTTCTTCCTCGTCCCTCTCCGCATCTTCCCTGGATACTTCATTTCCTTTCTTCTCTATCATGTATCTCATGAAGATCAGTTCATCCTCCGTGAGTTCTTCATCACTGTAGAGAGGAGATACGAAAGCTCTCATGGCACGCAATCTGTCCACATTGAAGGATGAAGCGAACCGCTCGGAAGTCGCGACAACGGCGGGGAGATTGAAGTCCTCGACAAGAAGACCGTCCCGGACGGAGAATACGAGAAGCTCCGACAGTGTCGGTCTCAGATTCTTTTCAAGGATGTCCGTCATCCTGTCGTCATCGGCAATTCCCAGGATATCTGCCAGGTTGATGACAACGGAATCCACAAAGGAATCATTGAAGAGGTCAGCCATCACTCTGTCTCTGGATTTTCGTGCCATATTCATTAACCTCCCTGATGCATTGATTCTCATTACATCCCTGTCCACGTGAACATTATCGCCGCTATGCTTTCTCAGGACAAGCTGAATTCCCGCGCCCTTACCGGTTCCGGAAAAGCAGTATTAGAGCGAGCACATCAGTTCGATGATGGCGGAATTGGCATCCCCGATGAAATACCGAGAAATCCCTCCCCGTTTTGCTTTCTCCCTGTTCGTCAGCTTGTACCGATATAAAGCAAGGAGTATCCG
>CAVILL010000136.1:0-3708 GCA_963643635.1 Sphaerochaetaceae bacterium
TCGGCCTCAAGTTCGGATGCGGTTTCATGTGCAAGCTCGGAGCGGTCTACATGATAGGGTCCGACTTCAAGAATATCGAGTGGGGTCTTGACGGCCTCACGGCAACCGCAACAGTCGGCTGGGAGTGGTAAGCACTTCGTTTTCTGTATGGTGGAGTTCGTGGGGAGCTCCATTTTTATTGTCCAAACAAAAACTCTGTGTTATCATGATAACAGGTAACAGGTCATGTTTTTTTCGTCCCTCCCCTTCCGTTCCCTCCTTTACGGAAGGGGAAATTTTGTACACGATACGTACACGCTAGAATAAAATCATGCTCAGATAAGGGAAAATTCAAAAAATGATAAAAAATGAAAGTACGCAGTATAAATCGTTGTACTGTAAAAAGTTAAAAAATGCAAAAAGTGAAGAAAAATGATATAAAAATACGTCTTGAAGACAAAGACGCATTTACAGTAAAATAATTCATGAAATTTGGTAACTCTTTTTGCTGAAAAGATTTACCATAGTTTCAGAAAGTCCCGAAATGGGGTTTTGTACACGGTACGTACACGCCTGAAAAACTTCCGGACATAAATAAAAGAGCGTGTACACAGCACGCTCTTCGTTTTCTACTATATATAGGCGACAAAAAATGAGGGGTCGTTCGGTTCAGGATGTGATTTTTTCGAAAATTTCTACAGCTTCATCTTCCATACTCTGAGTCGTATGAGTATAGACATTCAGAGTCGTTCTGATGTTCTTGTGTCCGAGCCGGGTCTGAACAGCCTTGATGTTTGCTCCACTCTCAATGAGCATTGTTGCATGAGTGTGACGGAGAGTGTGATAGTCGAAATCTATTCCGAGTTCCTTTCTGATTTTCTTTGTGCAGTAGACGAAACCATGAAACCACAGCATCTTCCCGCTTTCCTCCACTATCAGAGGATGGACTTCCTTCTCGCATTCTCCGAGGTTGTAAGTGGAGCGTATGGAACCGTTCATGATTCCTGTTCTGCACCAGAACTTCCCGTAATACTCCCTGTTCTTCTCCTGACGTTCCTTCTCTCTGAGGAGTTCCTCTCTCAGAGTGTTGCCGAATTTGATTACCCTGGAAGAGTTCTGTTTCGGAGGAGCATATCTGTAGTTCCCGGTCATGACAAGCTGTCTCTCGACATGCAGCATATTGTTCTCGAAGTCTACATCTTCCCACTGGAGACCGTAACACTCTCCGATCCGGAGTCCGCAGTAATACCCGAGCATGAGAGGGAGGTGATAACGGTTCCCTTCCGGGAACATCTCCATGATTCTCTTCCACTGTTCCGTCGTAATCGGAGTTCTCGACTCAGTCTTGCGGTCGACATTAGGAGTCTTGACGTAAAGCATCGGGTTCGACTGCAAGTAATGCATCGGTTCGACAGCATACGTCAGAGACGCTGTTAAAACGCTTCTGGCAGTGGTTATGGTGGAGAGTGAGTAGTTTTTCCCTTTCAGCTCAACGAGGAAGTCTGAGAGGATTGTAGGTGTCAGAGAAGAGACTTTATAGTGTCCTATGGCCGGGATGATTTTATAGAGAATGTTGACTCTGTATATTTTTTGAGTCGTGTCCTTATAGTGTGACATGCCATGATCTATGAAGCAGTGGAGGAAGTCGCTGAAACTGATGTCGGATGCCTTTCTGTAAACTCCACTCTGATTGTATTCAGCGAGAGCTTTCGTCCCGGCTTCCAGAGCGTCCTTCTTCGTTTTGAATCCGGACTTCGAAAACTGCTTTCTCTTTCCGTCGACTGATGCTCCCTCAAAGCGGTACTGCCAGCCGTTACTTCTTTTCGTGATGTTTAGACTGCTCATTTCTCTTCCTTAACAAGTGCATCAATGTAACGTGCTGCACTCTCGACAAAGAGTTCTATCGCTCTCTTTTCATCATTACTCAGTATTCTCCCCTTGCACTTCACGACAGATGTATCGGACAGAAGTTCATTGCTGATTACCATCAGCTGTTCATACACATCAGGAATCGTGTCCTCTCCCTTGATGTCATAGTTCTCGCTGTTTGATTTTCCGACGAGGTAATCGAGTGATACGTGATAGTGGTTTGCAAGTATCTGCAATGTTTCGTACTGCGGGAGAAGGATTCCTCTTTCATATCCCGAGAACGTTGTTCTCTGAATCCCGATTATTTTCGAGATGTCTTCCTGTGTCTCTCTGTTCCGTTTCCTGAGTTCCTTCAGTCTTATTGAAAATGTGCTCATGTTTTCTCCTTATCGGTAATATATGTCATTTTTAATGACAATGTAAAGAGTTGAAAATATTCGAAATTGTCATTGACAATGACATGAATGTGATTCAAAATGACATTCAGAAGGAGAAAAGCAAATGAATCTCAAGGAAATAAGACTGAAAAACGAGATGTCTCAAACTGAGCTTGCAGAGAAGTTGGGCATTAACCGCTCCACTATAGCAATGATTGAGACGGGGAAAAATCATCTGACGGTCCAGATGGCAAAGCGAGTCGCAGAGATATTCGGCTGTGACTGGAAGGAACTCCTGGAGGACTGAATGGACGAGCTTTACACAATAAAGGAGGTGTCGAAGCTCCTCAAATGTTCAATCAACAGAGTTCATGACCTGAGAAAGAGCGGAGTCCTCAAGTGTCTCAAGCTCGGAAACTACAAGGTGACGAAATCTTCGCTTAACGAGTTCCTTTCGAAGTATGACGGGAAAGATGTGACTGACCCGGAAAACATAAAGGAGCTTGTATGAAACTGTTACCTCATCAGATTGAAGCACTTAAGGCCACCGAAGGCCTTAACAGAGCTGCTTATTATTATGACATGGGCCTCGGGAAGACCTTCATCGGAGCTGAGAAAATGAAGCAGCTGAAAAGTTCTCTCAATCTTCTCATCTGCCAGAAGTCTAAGATAGCAGACTGGGTAAAGCATTTCGAGGAGAACTATCCGGAAATGCTCGTCATCGACTACACGAAGAACAGGAGACTTGATGCAGTCGACATCATTCTGTATTCGGGGAAGGTCGACACTGTCGTCATAGTCAACTACGAAACGGCATGGAGACGACCGGAGCTCTCCAAACTTACAGAGTTCACGCTCATGCTCGACGAGTCGTCACTTATCCAGAACTACTCGGCAAAGCAGTCACGCTTCATTGTGAAGAGCCTTCACCCGGCTAATGTGATTCTGCTTTCGGGTACACCATGCGGAGGGAAGTTTGAGAATCTGTGGACTCAGCTTAATCTTCTCGGCTCTTCAATGTCAAAGAGTGAGTTCGAGAAGAGATTCGTCAATTACGAAATCATCTACGGAACGACCGCTACACCTATAAGAATCGTCGACAGGAAGAATCCCTACAAGGACATTGACGGACTGAAAAGGCTCATGAGAGAGAATGGAGCTGTGTTCAAGAAAACTGAGGAAGTCATGACTCTCCCGGAACAGAGATTCATTCAGATCGAGTGTCCGGTGACAAGCGAATACAGAACATTCAGAAAGGATAAAGTCGTCACTGTCGGAGAAAAGGAATTTGTCGGAGACACAACTTTATCTTACCGCCTAGGATTGAGACAGCTTGCTTCCGGATATTCTGACGAGAAGTATGAATCGTTCTCCACTCTTCTTGAGTCAACGACCGACAGACTTGTCGTGTTCTACAACTTCAACGCTGAACTTGTGGAGCTGAAGAAAATCATCAGAGACCATCACAGAGGTATCTCGGAAG
>CAVILL010000137.1:0-3642 GCA_963643635.1 Sphaerochaetaceae bacterium
TCTCTTTTCTTCTTTGTTGTGATGTTCTTCCTCCTTTTGAGCTCACGGGAGAACGTATTTTTGGACATTGCGTTGAATTTGTTCTCTGTACAATAGACTGAATAAGCTGAAAAAACTTCGCTTGTAGGTCTGTCGACTATCTCGGAAATGTCTGTTTCCTCGAGGAACGCCTCAACTGGATTATTATCTTTATTGTATTCTCTGAGTGCGTCGTCTGCTGCTTCTGACTCTGTGAATCTGTCATTTTCAAGAACACGCTTCAACCCCTTTATCCCGAGATTGATGAGATATTCATAACTTGTTTCGTTTGTGACTTTGTCAATGAATTTCGTGTCTGCATCCTTGTTCTTCTTCTTGTCGAACACAGCCTTGAACGGAATGATCACCATTCTTCTCAGTGCAGCGCCACTTCTGTCTTTCATTCTGGGGATGTCATTAGCAGAGAAGATGAGTTTCACATAAGGTCTGAAATATACAGGATCCTTACCTTTCTTTTCTCCCATCATCATGTCTCCGGAAACTATCTTCTTGAATATCGAGAGTCCTTCTCCCTGAAGAAAAGAGTCGGGAATATCATCACCTATGTTTGCAGCTATCCCGTTAAGTTCGATAATGTTGAATCTGTCTCCCAGTCTTCCGAGTTCGAGAGATGTAACATTCCTGGGGCCGAGAAGATTCCCGAGAATAGTCAGGAATGTAGACTTTCCGTTTCCCTGTTCTCCGACTAGGAAGAATGCCTTGCACATTACATTCCTCTTGTAAAAGCAGTAACCGATCATCTCTTCGATAAGAGCTCTTACACTCTTGTCTCCACATGCAAGATTATCGAGCATTTTGTCTGTCTCTTCGAAGTATGAATCTGGATTGTAATCATGAGGAATCATGTTTGTAACAAGGAACTCGGGATTACCTGGTGTAAATTCCATAGTATTGACGTTCAGAATTCCATTTCTGAATCCGACATGAACAACATCATGCTCATGGTCTTCGCTCATAATATCCGTGATGTACGAATAGACTTCCCCTTTCTGTTTCTGCGTAATGCTTTTCTTCTTGTCTATCATTGCCTTTTTGATAAACGATGTATTCTGTGAGCCTTCTTTCATATAAGCTCCTCCTTCCTTATCTTTGACTGGTTTGTATACATGGAGAAATCCGTCAATCTTGCAGATATGATTCTCCTCTATGAGCTCGTCACCGAATTCATAGTGCTTGAATCCTTTTCCACCCTCTGTTCCTTCTTTCTTGCGGTACTGGGAAAACGCCTCGTCTCTCATCACCGACTCGAGCTCTGAAGAAGGGAGCGGTTCACCGAGGATGTAGGGATTCGTGATGTTCCTGTACATATCCTTTATCGAATCGTCAGAGAGCCCGGCATCCTTGCATCTCAGAATATGAGCGAACATTGCCTCGTTGCGCCCATCTCCGCTCTTCATTCCGAAGAGGACAGTCTTGTAGTTCTTGGAGAGAGGCAGAAGGAAGTCCGGAACTTCGTCATACTCCTCATCGGAGGAATTGATGTCGTAATCTACAAGTCTCGTTTCTCCGTTGAACTTCAGTATTTCGAGTCCGTTCTTACAGCCGACCTTCACATCAATGACACATCCACACGCAGCTGTTCTGTGAGTGGAGCACTGGTTGATTCTTCCGTTGTTAAGGAAAAGGAAGTGATAACCTCTCGTTGTTCTGACAACCTTTGTCTTCAGCTCCATCTTCTCTACTACATCCATGATTCTCTCAGACTGATCATAATCATCGATATCAATGAGGACAGTGTTCTCATTAAGAACTCCGGCATATTCATCGTATTTCTCAGCCTCTTCGAGAGTGTCATATCTGTCGAGATTCTTGTATTTACCTACGGCCTGCTTATCTACAGTCCGGATATATCCTTTGTAAAGATTATAAGGCATCTGCAAACTCCTCCAGATTGAAAACGAATCCATCGTCTACGTCGTCACCCGATTCGGGACATACAGACATATATCTGTCACTCTGATTGAGGAAGAGGAACGGAACTTTCTTGTCGTTCTTCCAGTAACCGAATTCTACATCCTCATCCGGATTCAGAAACTTGCAGTAAGAGAGAAGTCTGTACTCTCTGCCCTGATATCTGAGCATACCGTTCTTACCCAGAGTTCTGAGTTTCTTCACGCTGCACTTGTAGTCGAGCTCGATGTCCTGAAGCTGTTCGTACATCACGTCCCATGCCCTGCTCCCCGGGTAGTCTTTGATTTTGAGACCTTCAGCGTTCGTCTCATAGATGAAGATAACCTTTACTGCGTCCATAAGAACAAGACTGTTTTTATACCGAAATCGGAAGAAATACTTGTCATATTTCGGATTGTACTTGTTCATGTATTCAACGATTTTGGAGGGATTATTCTTATCCTCTTTCGTGGATAAACGAAGATTATCGAACAACTTACGATTAGTCAGGAGATTTTCCTTATAGGTTTTCCACTGGTCATCGTCCTTTTTCGCAGCCATCTTCTCTTCAATAAACTGAAGAGAGCGGTTGAAGTAATCATCAAGTGTTACTTCTGCTTCGCATCTTGTTGTGAAGTATTCGTCCAGGAGAGCTTTCAACATATCCTTCTGCTTTGCTCCGGGCTTTACCATTCCGAAGAACGTGAAAAATCTGAGGTGCATTTCACCAATTCTTCCGTCCTGTTTCCACAGTCTGCCTTTCTTAGTCATGAGATCAGGTCTCATTTTTGCTGTTAAAGTCAAATCCATTTATTTCTCCTTTTGTTTAGATTTCAATTATTTCCCCGTGTCCTTCCCGGAACTCGTCGACTCTGTTCTCAGCCAGTCTTATGTACCAGCTTTTGTCGAGTCTTCTCGGACATTCCTTTCCGTTTATGTCTTCCGTGCACAGCCACGCATGAGGGGGAGTGTTCTCAACTTTGCAGTCCTTTTTGAACATATCGTCGACGACTTTCTTACTGTTGTATGCCTCATATACATCACTGTTCGTGAGCCCGTCTTTCAGCTTGTACTTGTGTATCTTTCCATCGTCTTTATTGTTGGAGGCGAATACTCTGACTGTTCGGAGCGGTACAAGTTTCGATGCTTTCTTACCATAGCCCCCTTCGAAAAATCCGTCGTACTTGTTTGTCAGATGCTTTGTCAGCTGAAAGTCCTTCAGAACGTTGCAGTTCAGAATCGTGTCTCTCACTGGAGTGCCGTTTACGAAGAACTCCACAACAGCCCGGTTTACGACTGCAAGGTCGTGATCGAGATTCCCGACTTCCTTCACGAAAGCGCCTTTCGTCTTCGTGTGCCCGTCAGGAGCGACAATGATATAGTTGTTCACGTCCTTCTGGATGACCTTTCTGTACTCGTCGAATTCGAGATTCAGATGTGTCCTGACTTCCCATTCATGAGCTATGTCATCAATACGTGCATATTCTCTGTCAGCTTCATCCTCGCTTGTGGCATGGAGCTTTACAAGTACACCATCGGTGTTGCTCTGGATGATGTCGCAGTAAGGTTCAAGATGCTCAATGAGGTCTAATAAGAGGAGCTGTCCATATACGCATACTCTGTTAGCCTGTCTCGGGTCGAAGAGAGAATTGTTTATATCCTTGCTTGCCCCGTATGTTCCGTTTATGACTATCTTCAGAGGTTTCTGAAGAG
>CAVILL010000138.1:0-3617 GCA_963643635.1 Sphaerochaetaceae bacterium
TGGCTATGTATGGATTTGATTCAACCGGCTAGGCGGTCCATCCGCACAGCTCGAAAAACTTACAAAAAAAGGAGGTCGGGATTCATCTGGCACTCTACCAAAGTCAAAGATTGAGTCCCCAACCAGCAGAATGACTTTAACCCAATTCATGGTAATTCGCAACAGTTCCGGGCGTTTATAATCAAGGCCTTACCCGGTTTTCCGCTGTTCTGAGGGAATCGAATCATAAATTACGGGAGGTTACATTCAACGCTTCGAGTCATACATCCCCGCTGTGCGGGGGCGGGGAGCTGAGCTCCCGCAACGTCGCAGCAGAATCTGAAGATGAATCCGCAGGGGGAGAATGCTGCGACGGGAGCGAGGCAGTGACAAACACGACGGAAAGCCGCGGGAGAGTAAGAGGCAAAAGCGTCGTAACAGGAAAATGCATCGGGAAATCGTGGGGGCTGACCCTGTGGGGACGTCTCGGGGACGAAAGCGGTGAGGGCATCATAAGGATTGACCAGAGGAGAGGAATATATACGTAATCACGCAACTCTGAAGTACGGGTTCCCTTCAGTCTGTTATTGTTGTTGTATGACAGAAGAAGAGAAGAAGAACAGCAATAAGAAAGACAATACATTCATCTACAGATACATTCCCTCCCGGATTGTGAGGGAGTGGGCTGACAGCAGCGGGAACGTGAGTTTTGTCAGAAGGGGGCTGGAGAATGTCGGGAAGTGCAGCGCCGACGATATCTTCACCGAGGAATACAGCGTCGGTGAGGATACGGACAACCTCGACGACCTCAACTCCTTTGACTTCAGTGCTGTTTCAGATACGCTCGAGCCCCTCCTGAGGGAGAAACCGGAGTTCTCCCTCCTGACGCTCGGCGGAGCTGCGCTCCTTGCGCTCTCACTCTACTACAAGGCTCCGGGAGCACCCGGAGTATCGGGTGAAAACGAAAGAACCCTGGAGAACCTGAAGGACAGGGACAGCGAGATGAAGTTCACTCTGCCGTATCTGATGGACCTGAGTATGGGAGTAGTGGATGCGCCCGAAGGCTGGGAATTCGTACTCGGGGACCATCCGCTGTATATCAGAAACATACTTCTTTCGGAAGAGGAGGGGGGAAGCGGGAATCCCCTCTATAACCGGGGGCTCATCCTCATCATTCCTCTTACGCCGCATCGTGCCGTAATGCTCACTGATGCAGATTCCTGCTGGTTCCACGGGGGAAAGGACGGAAGGTTCGTCCTTACTCCCGAGGATATGTGGGGAATAAACGACTACATAAGAGAAAGGAGCAGTACGGTAGTCATCACAAACGAGGAAGCCTACGGTTCCTCCTGGCCGTCGTATGACGGGTACTGCTCCAGACTTCTGGAAGAGATGAATTCCACCGGTTCCGGCCGCAGTACAAACTCCGCTCCGCTTCTCTTCATAAGCGTCTCTCCGGACGCAGAAAGCGCGGAAGGGAGTACCATCCGCAGGGGAGTAAGCAGACTCCTGGGTACGGATGCCCTGGAGGTTGTTGCCTCCGGCCTCGACCCCGATGACGGGGAGGTATTCGGACTCCGTATCGGGAGAGTAATCGAGGAAAGACAGAAGAAAGGGAAGAGTAAATGAATTCCGGTGATATAGTGAAGGCAGTATCAGAAAGAGAAAAGGAAGGCGCAGCATTCTCCGTCGCCGCAGAATCCGTTCCGTACGGGAAGGTGAGGGCGGCAGTAGAGAAGAACTGCGCCCTCTTCTCCGAGGGACTCGAAGAAGCCGACAGCAGAAAGACGTCGGAGGCCCTGAGGGAGCTATCGAAATATCTCGGGGACCCGGACGATCCGGAGTACTACGAGAGTGACTACGAGGCTGTCATCGGGAGACGCACGAAGCTTGTGAAGGCCTTTGATGAAATCAGAGAAGGGCGGAGGGGAATGAACAGTCACAGCGGGGAACTCCACCCGTTCCTCGGAACTCCAGACGAGACTTACGAGATCGTGAAGAAGAACTGCAGCATCTATGACTACTACAGGAGTATTACATCATTCACGCTCGGAGTGACGTACTTTCTCTGGAACTTCAGGGATCATTATCCCGATGAATTCAAAGAGAAGGCATACCCGTACCTTGAGGTATGGCTGAAGAGATTCATCGAGATACTCCTCGCCGATTTCGATACCATCATCGGAGACAGGAACCGCTACTATGAAATGAACGACGACCCCTCGGGTCCCACTGCAGTGAGGATGTTCTTCCGCGAGATATCGCGTCGTGCGGAGCTGTGGCCGGTACTCAGTCATGCCTTCAGTATCGCGGGAAAGAGGGTTGCCTCGGTGGAGGCGCACTGCCTCTCCTCCGATTCCCCGCTCAACATAGCAGTGAGGACGGGAAACATTGACGCCTTCGAGAGCTTCCTTTCCTACGGCCGTGTGAGAAGACAGGTCTTCATGGAGAGACGGGAGGTGGATGAGAAGGAGGATGTATGGAACCTCGGTCCCGTCCCCAGAAAGCACAAGGGCAAGATATCGGTCTACCCGCTGGAGAGCATGGAAATGCTCGGAAAGCTCTTCTCAATGGGGTTACTCATTCCCGGAACGAAGGATGCGGAGGAGGCATTCTTCAACACCATCTCCGATTTCGATCCCTCCCGTGAGATACTCGAGAGAATCATACATCCGTCATACCTCACTGACGGCAGGGCATACAGAGCGGCCCGTCGCAACGACGCCTTCTCACCCCTCAACTATGACCTCCTCGGTTTCCCGTTCGATGAAAAGGAAGACGGAAGAGCACTCCTCGAAGATGCAATAGTCGAAGGAAAGGCATGGAAGTTCCACCGTCTCATCGAACTCGGAGCAGATACGACATGGCACGACAGATGGGGCAACAACATCCTCCATCTTCTCTATGCCGACGGCAGAATGGACGAGAGGGAGAGCGACTTTGACAGATTTCTCTCCTTTGACCCCCTCTGGGACGGCGACAGGGAGAGAAACATATACTCGGAGGGAAGCGACAGCGGAAGGGAATGGATCCTGGAGTATCTGCAGCCCCTGGGGGAGGAGAGGAACGTATTCGGAAGAATCCCCTCCGACTACAGCTCTGCTTCCCCTTCCGATTCCAGGCCCTCCGTCGAAAAGTACATCTCCTTCGACGATGCACTCGACATGGTATTCTCCACCGGAAAAGGCGACATGCTGCTTCATATCGACACGAAGAGGGACAGCAGCGACAGAAGCTCGTATATAACAGAGGAGAAGGTCTTCTCATACGTCAGAAGATACCTCGAGAAGAATGTGCAAGATATCATAACAGCGGAGGAAGAAGACGAAATGGACGGGAAGAACCGTCATGCCGTATTCATACCCGATCCCGGGGACACGGAGAAAATCAGAGAGCTCCACGAAAGAGCAGACGTCACCCTCATTCTCGGCACCCGGGGCCTCTACCGTGACTCCCTCTCCCTCGTATCCTCCCTCCCCGGCATGAACATCTTCTCCTCGAGAAGCGGAGACACCCTCGACGGCGACATCCTCTTCTCGGAGAAGTGGAAGCTCTCCTCACTCCCGGAAGACAGCCTCCTTTTAAAGAGCAACGGCCACCTCTATCTGACAGAGATTCCCGCAGAGCAGAAAGCCGAC
>CAVILL010000139.1:0-3541 GCA_963643635.1 Sphaerochaetaceae bacterium
AGTGTATACGGCGAGGCGGACTGTCTCTTTGTGAGAAACAGGGACAACGCGGAGGAACGGAACACGACGGGCTTCCAGTTTACATTCGACGTCGGCTGGACGATTTAACCTTTCTTGAAGATAATACACCCATGTACCGCTATTTTCTTCTTGCTGTTCTCACTCAGACGGCCATTGCGTCCTATTCGCCGTATATTCAGATAACGCTCCGCAACAAGGGCTATTCGTATTCCCTTGTCGGCGTCATCATGGCCCTCGGTCAGGCTGCGGCAATCGTCGGTCCGCTTGTCCTCTCGGCTCTCACGGATAAAAAGGGGAGGACGAAGCCCTTCCTCATCCTCTGTGCTCTCGTCTCCATCCTCTTCGGTATTCCGTATTTCCTCTCGTCTTCGACTGCCGTCGTCATTCTTTCGGTATGTGTTCTCGATGCATTCTTCTGGTCGCTCAATCCTCTTACGGACGGTTTCCTGAACCGTGCACTCAAAGGGAGAAGCGACAGATACGGACTTCTCAGGGCTTCGGGTACCTTCGGCTACATGACGGCACTCGTCATCTTCGCTCTCACGGGATTCCCCGATGAGGGAAGAAATACCTCCATCATGAAGTGCTTCGTACTTTTTCTGGGGCTCTACACCGTCGCGGCTTTCCTGCAGAAGGAGGAGAAGAGGGAGAACAGGGAGGAGAAGAAGAAGTTCTTCTCTCCTTCCTGGTTCGAGAGCCGGTATTACCTCTTCATGCTCATAGTCGCCTTCACGCGTATAGGGCAGTCGGTTGTCGAGAAACTTCTTGCTTCCTACATGACCGAGTACCTGGACCTGGGGCAGTACTTCTCTCTCTTCATCGCACTCGGTGCATTCTTCGAGTTCTTCTCGATGATCATCTTCGGAAGACTCTTGAAGAAGGACAGGGTCACCCCGGCGGGAATGCTTCTCATTTCCGCTGTGGCTCTGACGGTAAGGCTGCTGTTGTATCTTGTTCCGAACATCTTCGTCTTCGCTCTCGCGCAGACACTCCACGGCCTGACGTTCGGTGCTCTTCATGTCGCCGCGACGACATATACTGCACGCAACACATCAAGCGAACACTACGAAGTGGGTATGTCCATATACTGGGCGGTTGCCACCAATCTCCCCGAGCTCATCGGGTCGCTCTGCGGAGGCTTTGTAATCGACAGATGGGGTTACCCCGTACTCTTTGCTTCCTACGCATTCTTCCCGTTCATCGCGGTCATACTCTGCATCGTTCTCAGAAAGAAGATACGCGGCCGCCTCTCAGACGGAAGCCTTCCGCTTGAGGCGTGAGAAGTAGGTGAAGAAGCTTATCGAGATGAGAGTGGAACAGAGAATCCAGCCGAAGGGATAGCCCATCGCTATCGGAAGGACAGTATTGGAGATGAAGTTCTTCATTACGTAGAGGTAGGCCTGCCGCGCAAAGACGAAGGAGAAGAGCATGATCACCATCGGAACCTGGCTCTTTCCCGCACCGCGGAGGGCGCTGCCGTATACCTGGTTGAAGGTACAGAGCATGTAGAAGGGGCTGAGACACCTCAGGAACATCGTTCCGTATCTGATGACGCCGCTCTCCTCTGCGCTGATGAAGAATTCGACGACGCGGGGCGCGAAGACGATGATCGGTCCCAGGAGGACTGCTGTCGAAATGAGACCGAGTATGAGGGCTCTGTTTGCTCCCTTCTGGGCTCTCGGGATGTCTCCCGCACCTATGTTCTGACCCACGAACGTCATCGAGGCGAGCCCGAGTGACTGCATCGGTAAAAAGAGCAGCTGGTCGACCTTGGAGTACGCAGTCCATCCTCCCATGACATCCGTTCCGAAGTAGTTTATGTACGACTGTACGAAGACGTTGGAGAATGCCGTCACGGCCATCTGGACTGCGGACGGGAGTCCTATTGTGATAATCGACTTCAGAATCTTCGTGTCGAAGCAGAGATTCCTGAGCGACAGCCTCACGGGGCTCTTCGTTCTGAAGAGAGCGACCACGACCACCGCAGCAGATATTCCCTGGCTGATTATCGTAGCCCAGGCGACTCCCGCAGTTCCCCAGTTGAAGACAATTACGAATACGAGGTCGAGAATGATGTTGAGAACGGCGGAGATTACGAGAGCGATGAAGGGAAGCCTCGAGTTCCCGACTGCACGGAAAATCGAGGAGCCCATATTGTAGAACATGAGCCCCATGAGTCCGCTGAAGTATATCGTGAGATATATGTCCTGTTCGACGGCGACCTCCTCGGGAGAGCCTACCATCCTTATGAAGACCGGAACCATCATGACGCCGATTATCGTCATTGCGATTCCGAGGCCGAGCATGAAGATGACGAAGGTGTGGACGGCACGGGAGAGATTCTTCTCGTCGCCAGCTCCGAAGTACTGTGAGACAACGACGCTTGCACCGGTGGAGAAGCCTCCGGCAAAGCCTATGAGCATGTTGATTATGCTCGATACAGTTCCGACGGCGGAGAAGCTGTTCTTTCCGACGAAGTTGCCGACGCACCAGGTGTCGAAGGTGTTGTAGAGCTGCTGGAAGAGCTGCCCCAGCAGGATGGGAAAGGAGAAGGTGATGAGAAGGGGGAAGATGCTTCCCTTCGTCATGTCTATCGTACCTTTTCCCTTTTTCAGCATATCCGTTCCTCAGGGAGAAAGGTATCTCTTTACCGCGTTTTTGTGAAGAGGATTGAAGAGACCGTCACAATTGAAAAAGCCACCATTTCAGGCGGCTCAAAAAAGGAGGATTTGTATATGAAAAAATAAATGACGCTGTTGCGTCTTTTCTCCCCGGGAGGGATTTGAACCCCCGACAGGGTGGTTAACAGCCACCTGCTCTACCGACTGAGCTACCGGAGAATGTCCTGTCGAACACATGAACATTAGGACAAAAGAGGGATGAGTGTCAATAAGAATCGGAAAAATTATGAAAAAAGAAAAAACGCCATTGAAAGATTGCGTTCTCCTTTTGTGATATTTCCGCACTGTTTGAATTACACTTGTTTTTCTTCCGGCCTTCTCATTAGCATACCGCCTTGTTTTTTCAAGGAGTAAACTATGAAGACGAATATGAAATC
Source organism: Sphaerochaetaceae bacterium (assembly GCA_963643635.1). Lineage (GTDB taxonomy): Bacteria > Spirochaetota > Spirochaetia > Sphaerochaetales > Sphaerochaetaceae > Ornithospirochaeta. The sequence continues at coordinate 3,080 of CAVILL010000139.1, forward strand.
GGCAGTTGTATTATCAACTGTGCTTATTATGTGCCTTCTCTTTGCCGGTTGCAGCAGCAGCCCCGAGACGACAAAGGGAAGCATTGAACTCAGCTATGCAAACGAAGAGGGAATCGAGGGCGTTGAGAAATACGTGATTGAACTCACCAATGGAAACGGCGACAGCTACGTCAAGGAAACAACTGACACTAAGGTAACCTTTTCCGACATAGAGGCAGGTGACTGGACGGTAGCCGTTGTCGGCCAGAATGCAGACGGAAGCACCACATATGCCGCAGCATTCAGTGATTTTTCGGTCTTTGGCGGCAGAATTGCAAAGCGATCTCTTACGCTCCTCGGAACAGCAACTGTTACAATCCATGCAAAAAACATCCCCGACTATGCAGAGCACTATGTCCTCATCGTCTCCTACGGTGACTACGGACTCAGAAGCTATATCATCGACAAGGGCGAACTTGACGG
>CAVILL010000140.1:0-3540 GCA_963643635.1 Sphaerochaetaceae bacterium
AGAATCAATAGTGAGGCGGTCTTCTCGACACCCTCTCCTCTCCGCTGTTGTCCATGAGGTCCTTGACCTTCTTCTTCAGTTCCTCGAACTGCGCCATCATGACACTCACCTTCTTATTGAGATCGATGACGACCTCGTTCAGTTCTGCGTTCTCGGCCTCGAGATAGCTTATCTTGATTTCCAGTCTCTCGATATCCTTATCTGTGGCAGAGTTCTCTTTCATCGGTTTCTTCTCCGGGGCAAAATAATCATAGTATCTGTCGTTAGGGTACATATAGGACGGATCATCCTCGCACAGCTTTCCTATGATTGTCCGTTTCGGATTGGTCTTCTGCGTCTCCCGGTTGTAGGTTCTGTCATATTCATACATGACATAGGCTGCCTTGTGATCCTTTCTTGTCATCAGTTTTCCCGGAGCATCCGGAATCTTCACTTTGTCATCGTAAAACATCTTTCTCCTCCCTCAGGTCCTGTAGAGTTCCCTGTTTCTCTCCTCGACTTCCTTCACTCTGTATTCCTTCGGTGTCACACCGTATACTTCCCTGAACTTCTTCGTATAGTACGCAGGTGACGGAAAGCCGCTCCTCTCCGCTATTTCGGATATCGTCAGCTCCGGTGAAAGCGCCATCAGGTTCACGCTCTGCTGAAGACGATATCTGATGAGATACCGGATGGGAGGCTCCCCGATCACGCGGCTGAAGCATCTCTGCACCTCCCTCCCGCTTAATCCCGCGGCAGAAGAAAGGTCGTGGATTGTCACCTCTTCCCGGTATTTCTCATGGATATACGTAAGCATCTCCCCGATGCGGGAGGTATCGGGAGTCTTCTCGCCCCGGGGGCTTTCGATTATCTCCCTGCTGCTTTCGTAGATATGGAGAAGTATCTTCCCCAGACTTTCCCTTACCGTGAGTTCGTAGCCGAAGGAGTCGTTCCTCAGAGCCTCGAAAGCTTTCCGGTATTCCTTCAACATATCCTTCGGAAGGTCACTCATGACAAGACACGGCAGAGAAGAACACTTCTCTATCGGTGATACATACTTCTCATAGACTGCCGTGTCCTTTCCCCCCGAGATGAAATAAGGATGGAACACGAAGGTATTGAGAAGACACGATCCCTTTGCCGAATGAAGTACATTGGAGTTGATGAAGGCCATGTCGCCCTTCTTCAGTTCATACACACCCGACGACGTCTGAAGATTGAGATTACCGTTCACGACATATGTCAGTTCGAACTCCTCATGCCAGTGCCAGAGAAGAGAGTAGCCGTTACCCGTAGAATACAGCGTCTCGTAGCCCGCACACTGAAACGCCGGTGTTCCGTGGGGCTTGAGTTCCCTGCTGAGGCTGTCTGTCACTACGTAGTTGTTCTGAAGCATAATACATGACCATATTATTATATGATTTACGCCGATTACAACAGTATTTCGTCGCATTCTGGCATTTCTATTATAATCCCATAGTATTTAACGATATCAGAACCAGACAGTCCGGGCTCAATCCGGAGCATACTAAAAACATCGAATAATTGATTTGCAGAGAATCTTGTATAATTCTACTTTCAGTAATCCAGCTGGATCTGCGCCTTCAGCTTCCGGTTGTAGACATCGGCAACAGAAAGAGCGAAGGATGAGGATATATCGGGCTCGGTGTCGCTTGAGAGAACCAGGCCTATTCCTATTCCCATAGGGACGGCGGAGAGTGACGTGACTGCAGCGCCGACGTAGAGGAGAGTATCGGTATCGGGAGTGATGCGGTGGTCGAGGAACATGAGTACGGTTCCCGTAATCATGCCGGCACTGCCGACGATGACGAGGGCTGTTCCCGCTGTCTCCTTCCGCCTGTTGTCCTTTTCCGTCTCGAGGCAGATCTCCTCAAGGTCGGGGTACCCCGCAGTACGGAAGAACTCGGCCTTCGTCAGCTTCTCCCCGCCCCTGTAGGCATCCCAGGTCTCCGTGATTACCGTATGCCCCGGCAGAATCTCGAAGGAGGTATATCTTCCGCTGCTGAAGAACCGGAAATCAGGAAGAGTTGTCACGTCGGTTGCAGGCACGACATAGAGTGCTGCGGCGCTGTATGCCTCAGCCTCGGCAGCCGTGAGAACGCTCTCCTCTGCACTGAGGGAGAGCAGTGCCATGAGACAAAGGATGAATACAGTCAGTCTTCTTTTCATTTTCAACCTCGTTGAAATTATAGAGGTGGTGAAACGTGAATACAACAGTAATGAGCCAATGTGTACGGTCTGTTGCCGATTGTTGCAAAATCTAATCTTTTTTCTTTAATTCTGAATTTTCTGTTGCTACAATTAATAAAAACATAAAAAGGACGCGGGAATATGAAAGGCGAAAGAGTCGCACAGCTCGAACTCCTTCTGAGGTCTCACCCAGAGGGACTGAGAAGGGCCGAGATAGCACGAAGACTGGGAGTACACAGATCCACCATCTCGAGGTACGTTGAGGACCTCGCACAGCACATAGACATTTATGAGGACAACAACCTCATAAAGATAAAGGAAACAGAAGACAACTCCCCCCTCGAGCTTTCCGTCTACGAAACCCTCGCCTTCAACATGTCCGCCGAGGCTCTCGCTTCATCCACGACCATCCAGAATCCCCACCTTGCATCGGGTCTGAGAAAGATTGCGATGAACATGCGATCCTATGCCCCGAACGTATCTGACAACATACTCAAGATGGCCGATGCCATCGACAAGAAGATAGAGTCCTCGATGGTCGAGACATCGTCCTACAATACGATCCTCGAAGTTCTCATCGACTGCTGGGTCAGCGGAAGACTTGCCAGGATATCGAGTACGACGCCGGGCAAGGAGGAGATAGAGATTGCCCCCTACTTCATAGGCTTCACCGATGACGCATCTGGACGTAAGCCGATGACGGTCACGGGAAGACTCAGGCACACAAAGGAAATCATCACACTCAACATCACGACGATAACCAGTGTGCAGATGCTCAACGAGACATACACGATTCCCGACAACCTCAAACCGTTCAACAGATACGAGGAAAAGGCCTACGATGCCATCGACATGATTCCCCTCGTTCTGAGGGTGAAGGAGAAGAGCGCCCTCAACTCCTTCAGCTCCCTCAATCACGAGAAGCCCGTCATAACGGAAGAAGAGAACGGAGAGTGTACCTGCTCGATGAACATCGAGAACTCGATAGAGCTGATGCTGCGCCTCGTGCAGTGCGGCACAAGCGTCGAAGTACTAGAGCCGAAGAAGACGAGGGAGAAGTTCGTAGCCCTTCTCTCCGACATACTCGATATCTATCAGAAGTGACCGCGGGCGGCAGCCTTATTTCGGGTTTTCGAAGAGATCGTCCATGGTGACCTCCGACTGTACAATCCCGCTGTGCTTGTTCTGCTTTACACCGTATGTCGTTATGAATGTATGATGGAGGGCCTTCCTTGTTCCGGTCTTCTTTCTGAAAAGACTCGCTCTCTCCCTCAGATGTTCTTCATATGATTCGGTGATTTCGTACTTCGCCGAAGCATATTTAAGCTCGCAGATATTGATTACCTCATC
>CAVILL010000141.1:0-3490 GCA_963643635.1 Sphaerochaetaceae bacterium
TATACTACACTCAGAAAACGGAGGCAATACAGATGAAAATCGTCGTACTTGACGGCTATACGGAAAATCCCGGAGATCTGAGCTGGGATGCATTGAGGAAATACGGGGACCTCACGGTCTATGACAGAACACCCTATGATGACAGGGAAATCATCAGAAGACTCGAAGGCGCGGACATCGCGGTTACGAACAAGACCCCGATAACGAAGAACACCATCGAGAGCGTTCCCACGCTGAAGTTCGTAGCAGTCCTTGCAACGGGCTACAATGTCGTCGATACGACGGCGGCAAAGGAAAAGGGAATACGGGTATCTAACGTACCGACGTACGGCACCGACAGCGTATCGCAGTTCGCAATCGCACTTCTACTCGAGCTCTGTCATCATATCGGACATCACTCGCAGGAGGTACACAAAGGACGATGGGAGAAGAACAGGGACTGGTGCTTCTGGGACTACCCCCTCATAGAGCTCTCGGGAAAGACACTCGGAATCATCGGCTTCGGAAGAATCGGGCACCGCACGGGAGAGATTGCAAAAGCCCTCAACATGCGTGTCATCGTCAACGACAGCTATGAGAATCCCGAGTTCGTAAAGGAAGGCTTCGAGTACGTATCAAGAGAGGAGCTCTTCAGAGAAAGCGATGTGATTGCACTCCACTGTCCCCTCTTCCCTTCGACACAGGGACTCATCAACAGGAATACGATTTCACAGATGAAGGACGGCGTCCTCATCATCAACAACTCCCGCGGCCAGCTCGTAGTGGAAGAAGATCTCGCAGAAGCACTCAATTCCGGAAAAGTTGCCGGTGCGGCAGTGGATGTCGTCTCGACAGAGCCGATAAAGGGCGACAATCCCCTCCTTAATGCAAAGAACTGCATAATCACACCTCACATGTCATGGGGGGCGAAGGAAGCGAGAGAGAGAATCATGAACATAACAGCCGGCAACATCGCCGCATTCCTTGACGAAAAGCCTCAGAATATTGTCAACTGATAGTACAGTAAGTCCTCCCCCGGAGGGAGGCTTCCGGTCAAAAAGGCGCAGAAAAATGAAGAAAGTCATACTTATACCCGATTCCTTCAAGGGAACGATGTCCTCGAGCGAGATATGTTCAATCATGAAAAAGGTGATCCTCTCCCACTATCCGGAGTGCGAAGTCATCTCCATCCCCGTCGCAGACGGAGGAGAAGGAAGCGTCGACGCCTTCCTCGAAGCCCTCGGGGGCGAGAAGATATATAAGGTGGTGACGGGGCCGTACTTCGACGAAAAAGTCAACGGTTACTACGGCATTCTTCCCGACGGCACCGCCGTCATCGAGATGGCTGCAGCCGCAGCTCTCCCGATGGTCGGTGAGAGGAAGAATCCGTCCCTGACGACTACGTACGGAGTCGGAGAGCTCATACTCGATGCTCTTTCTCACAGTCCGGAGAGAATAATACTGGGGCTCGGGGGAAGCGCCACCAACGACGCGGCATGCGGCCTGGCTTCCGCTCTCGGAGTGACATTCTTCAGGGAGAACGGAGAAAAGTTCATCCCGGTGGGAGGAACACTTGATGAAGTATACCGTATTGATCTCTCCGGTATTGATGAAAGACTGAAGAAAACCGCAATAACCACCATGTGCGATATCGACAACCCCTTCTCGGGAGAAGAGGGAGCGGCGTATGTATACGGCCCGCAGAAAGGTGCTGACGAGGAGATGGTGAAAGACCTCGACAGTAAGATGAGAAAGCTCGCCTCCGTCATGCAGAGGGACTGCGGAACTGATGTACAGAAAATTCCCGGCTCCGGTGCCGCAGGAGGAATGGGAGGCGGCATGGTAGCATTCTTCGGTTCTGCTCTGAGAATGGGAATCGAGACCGTTCTCGATACAGTTCACTTCTCCTCTCTTCTCGACGGCGCAGACTACGTCTACACGGGAGAAGGAAGAATAGACGGACAGTCCCTGAGGGGCAAGGTCGTGATAGGAGTTGCGAGAGAAGCAAGGAAAAAGGGCGTGAAGACAATAGCCTTCGTCGGCGACATCGCGGACGGAGCGGAAGACGCATACGGAGAAGGCGTAAGTGCCATCTTCTCGATAAACCGCGTCGCTCTCCCGTATAAGGAGCAGAGGCCGAGAGCGAAGAAGGATCTCTCGCTTACACTCGACAATCTCCTGAGATTCCAGAAGATTCTGCAGCAGGATTGATTTTCAGAGAAGCAAGACTTTCCCCCGGATGGTGAAATGTATTATCATCAGTATCATCACGGGGCAATAGCGCAGTGGATAGAGCATCAGTTTCCGGAACTGAGGGTCGGAGGTTCGAATCCTCTTTGCCTCGTATAACCACATGACGGGAAGGCGCAGACCTTCCCTTTTTCATTCCCCGGGGAATGTCGGCTCCTTCGTCTTGTCGATTATCTCCTCTCTGAAGGAGCTGATCTTTCTGCTTCGGGAGGTGAAGTTGAGACCTACGATGTGTATGCACCTGTCACTATTGATGTATTTCGCGTAGTACCTTTTCCTTCTTATCTGTTCGAGGGCCTTCTTCACCGATTGATTCACCTTGATTTCTATGACATAGACATCCCCGGGCAGTGTTATCGTCACGTCGATACGCCCGGGTGTGGTTGCCTCCTCGGCAGTAATGGACTCGACTCCGAAAAGGAGGAAGAAGGCATAGAACATTCCCTGGTACCCTATTTCCTTACTCAGTACGGAAGACGGTATCTTTTCGTAGAAGGCATTCATCGCCCTGACAAGGGCAGGAATATCCCTGTTGTTCAGCGCACTTCTCGCCGTTGTGATATCTATGCTGATATCCGCCCCGCCTGCATACTGTCTGATAAGGCTCTTTGTGAATGCCGTTCTCACTTCCATGTTCGGGAAGGAAAGCGTAAGAGAAAATGAATCACCGTCCTTTATCGTCAGATAACCCGTGAACAGGAGCAGAGCAATCACCTGTGAATCATCAAGTGAGCGAGCAGCAAGATTCCTGTAGTCGAAGGTCGAAACAGTGTCGGTACCAAGGATATAATCCTCCGTAACTATTCTCCCGAGGTGATAATCTCTTGCAAGGTCAACTGCCAGTGTACTTGCTCCGGTATCTGTCCAATATGGCTTGAATCTGCATCTCTCATTGAAGAAGAAGCCGATTGAAACAGGGTTATACACACGCAGCGGGCTGTCCTGGGAAAAACGGTAGCCGTCATAGTAAGCCCTGGCTGCAGACAGGAAGTCCTCCCTCATCAGATACCCCGCTGCTTCATAAGACCAGTCGAAGGAACTGGGAATGGTCCTGAGGATTCTCTTCGATTCCCCCGTTCCACAGCAGTCGCGGGTCTGCCGTACAAAGGCCCTGAGGGCATTGAGGCCGACGCGGTATCTGAATTCCATATTTCTCCTCTCTTCGACGAGACGTCCCTTAACCCGTCGGACAGAGTATCACTGCCAGGAAAACCGCAAAGATAATTCCGGCAGGCCCGGAGACGATGACAGAAGCAGAAAA
>CAVILL010000142.1:0-3397 GCA_963643635.1 Sphaerochaetaceae bacterium
CCTTACAACTGGAATCTCGAAAATCTTGATGGAATCTTGAAGGAGTACTGAATGACAAGGAAGGAGTATGAGCATCATCTCGTTGAAGCCGGAGCAAAGTATGTCGGGGATAACCCGTTGTACAGACGCTATCAGATCGGACGCACGGAAGTGGAGGTTTATCTTAACCGTGCGGTATGCCAGGGCAAGGAGGTGTGTTTATTTGACGACGTGCAATGACTGCATTTACTGTGTCTATTCTTCCGGCCGTTACAGATGCTGGAAGGACTGGGAGGGGATATTCATCAAGGGCAAGGACACGGCGTGCGAGTGCTTTCTCAAGGCGCAGAAAAAGGCCCTCCATGATGATACCCACAACATCCCAAGGAGGATGGGCATACAGTGGGCATGACTAACAACAAGCCAGTGATATGGATAACCGAGAAAGGAACCGTGTGGTTCCCCTCGGTTATTTTGCTTTGTCATGCCGTGGGACTCGGGAGGAGCACTGTCTTCCGTGCCCTTGTCGGTGACGGGAAGCTCCCGACCACTCCCCCGAGCTATGTGGATTATTCAGTTGAAGACTATGACGTGGAGGATATGAGTGAGGCGTAAGAGATGCAAACAGTGGGGATGTCCCAACTTCAACACAAACAGGAATGGCTACTGTGACGAGTGTAATGCGAAGTACAGGGCAAAGCATCCAGAGAAGTACAACAGCGACGGGACAAGGAAGTATGAGGAGAACCGCCCCAGTGTAAGAGCGAGAGGATATGACTATTCGTGGGAAAAGTTCCGAAGACGATTCCTTTCTTTGCATCCTGTCTGTGCTATCTGCGGAGCTCCGGCTCAGTGCGTTGACCACAAGACCATGACTGCCCGGCAGATGATGGATGCGTTCGGCGAGTTCGTCTACAACGACGAGGACTACCAGGCGCTGTGCTTCAGATGCAACACGATAAAGGGGCGCACTGCGGATAAAGCAAGCGACGAAGAGTATTTCCGCATGAAGGACCTTCTCAAATGAGGGGGTGGGGTCATTTTTTTGAAAAGGCGCTCTGTACCGATTACAGAAAACCCAAAACACACGCAAAATGAGAATGATTCTCAATAGTGTTATAGGAGTAACAGAATCATGAAAATAAAAACAGTAAAAAAAGTGCCGGAAACACGGCTTGACGGCAACGCAAAGGAACACTGGGACAGGATATTACCGGGCCTTATTGCAAGCGGAGTCGTGAAGGAAGTGGACATCCCTCTCCTGGAAGCAGCGTGCAAACTCTATGCTCAGTTCGAGGACGAGGGAGAAGTCGCTCCCCTCAAGGCGTACCTCTCCATCATGGAGAAGTTCGGCGTGACGGAGAAAGGGAGAGCGCTCCTGAAGATGAAGAAGGAAGAGAAGAAAGTGAAGAGAGACATAGAGGGGGCTTTCAGTGACCGTAACAGAAAGGAAGATAGCTAAAGGGTACAAGGAGGACTACTGCCGTTATCGTGACATGGTCCTTGACGGGAGGAAGATATGCTCCGTAGATGAAAGACTCAAAGTGGAGCGTCAGGAGAAGGACCTCAAAGCGGGAGTACAGGGTTATCACTGGGACGAGAATGAAGCTGTGAAGCCATTGGTGTGGATGGCCATGAACCTCGTTTTCCCTATGGGAGAGAAGAAAGGAAAGCCCTTCATCCTCGCTCCGTGGCAGGTGTACGACACCATGACAATGTTCGGTTGGGTCAATGACCGTGGAGAGCGACGATACTCCCAGGGCTATATTGAGGTCCCCCGAAAGAACGGAAAGTCAACATGGATGGGAGCTCTCATCGATTACTGTGCTTTTGGAGAGGCGGACAGCGTGCGGTGCTACATTGCAGCCACTAATCTCGAACAGGCCGGGGAGACATTCAAGCGTGCAGCGGATGCGCTGAAATATGCAGACCATGAAGGGCTTAAAATCGGCGACAGCCACAACAACAAGGAAATCAAGTGGGGGAACTCCTCCATCAAGGCGATTACCGGGGAGCCGAAGGACGGAAAGCTCGCATACCTCACGATCATAGACGAGTATCATCAGCACAAAGACAACAGGCTGATAGACTCCATCCTCTCGGGTAACGTCTCCGACCAGCAGGCCATGCTCCTGAGAATCACTACAGCCGGGACGGACCTCAACGGAGTCTGCTATGAGGAGTTCAAGAAGTGCGAGAAGATACTCTCGGGGAGTGTGGAGAACGACTCCTACTTCGTGAGCATTTACCATGCCGACGAAGGTGACTCCTACATGGAGAAGGAAACCTGGTACAAGGCGAATCCTAATCTCGGTGAGAGTGTCAGTCTGGAGAGATTCGGCAAGATTTTCGACAATGCAAGAATGAGCGAGGCAGACACCATCACGTTCAAGACCAAGAATCTCAACATGTGGTGCAGAGGTGTTACCCGGTGGGCGAATATGCCCTTGTGGGAGGAAAAGTGCAGATGGCACGTTGACGAGGAAGACCTCAGAGGGCGGAAGTGCTTCTGCGCTCTCGACCTCTCATCCGTCTACGACTTCACGGCCTTCACGGCAGACTTCCCGATAGAAGGTGGAGGGCATGTACAGATAAGTCATTTCTGGATAGCAGAAAAACAGCTTGATGCGATAGCCAGACAGTGTCGAATCCCTCTCCACCAGTGGATAGCGGACGGATATATCACTGCTACTCCCGGCGATGTCATAGACTATGACTACGTGAGAGACTATTTAAACGACTTTTATGCCGAATATGGTATAATCTACATAGCAGTAGACCAGTGGCACATGGACCGCATGGAAGCGATAATGCCTCCGTGGTTCGGAGAAGTGGAGTACGAATGCTCTCAGGGTATGAAGACAATGTCTGCTCTTACGATGAAATTCGAGAGAGCGTACCGACAGGGGCAGATAACAGCTAACCGGAATCCCGTCATGGACTGGATGATGAGCTGTGCGGATGCCAAAGTCGACTCTGCCGGGAATGTGAAGCTGGTCAAGGCGGATAAGTGGGCCTCCCGTATCGATGGAGTAATCACGTCCATCATGGCCTACGACAACGCCGATGTGCATGGCGCTGAGGAGAGAGGGATAGATGTCTCTAGCTGGATGGTTTTCTAAGTTTACGAAGAACAGGGTCGCAGAGAGCAGGCTTCCTGCCGGAACGACAGCACGGGGGAGAATCTACAGCGGGGATTCTTCCGCTTTCCGCAATTCCGCTTTCTGGAGCTGTGTGACGCTCCTCTGCTCATACTATGCAACTCTCCCCTTCGTCCCGCATGAAGAAGGTTCATTCAAGGCTATGGGAAAGAGCCGACTCCTTTACCACCTTCTTGAAAGTCCGAATCCCTTCCAGAACCAGTATGACTTCATGTACGTGATGGGGCTCAACTTCGAGTTGTATGGCAAGGCGTACG
>CAVILL010000143.1:0-3309 GCA_963643635.1 Sphaerochaetaceae bacterium
CAATATTCTTCAAAATCGTCCTGGACCACCTTATCCAGCATGGAGGTGTATTCCTTCAGGATATCCTCCGCAGAAAAAGCATCCTTCTTCATTATTGAAACGATATCCTTCTCGACCTGCTCCGTGTCAACTACGCGGAGAGTCATTGTATAGCGGTATTTACAGTCCATTCTGAAACCGTTCTTTGCTCTCCAGACGGCGCTACCGGACAGCTTTATCTTCCACTCGCCCCGGCAGAACTCATCTATAGCTTTCTTCTTCATGTCTTCAAGGTCCGAGGAGAAGGACGGAGAAAAGACAGTGGAAAGTATCAGGCACAGAGAAGAAGACAGTGCCTTCCTGAGTCCGAGCTTCGCAACATCCTCCTCAAGAGAATCAGTGCTCTTCTTTCCGATTCCCGTGAGAAGCGCGTAGCCGACAACTCCGGCAGTGCAGCTCCCGATATTCTTCTCCCTGAGTAGTTTCGAGTAAACTGTCTGCGGTTCCTTATACAGGTATTCCCTGCCGTTCTCGACGATGATGCTCTTCAGCTTCTCTACAGCTGCACTCTCGGTTTTCGTCATATCTGTCATTCTCCCTTTTCCCGATAACTCTGATGCGGGAACATAAAGATAGTACAGCAGCTGTACCATATCTTCAAACAGTATTGCGGATATGAAAGTATACACGTGCTCTTCATTCGCTCATAAAAATGTACAGTAAACTGATTATTCGCTCATAAAAATGTAGAAAGAAACGATTATTCACTCATAAAAATGTAAAGGCAGTAGATTATTCCCTCATAAAAGTGTAAGATAAGGCCAGATATTCGCTCATAAAAATGTAACAGGATAAAGTTTTCAGGACGGAAACCACTGGCTTCCAATTGACGCAGGAGTATACATTGAAAAGAATTATATACGAAAAACTTCTGAAATGGAAGGACGATAAAGACCGTAATCCTCTCATACTTGACGGGGCAAGGCAGACAGGGAAGACCTGGATTCTGAAGGAATTCGGAAAAAACGAGTTCGGGAACACGGCCTACATCAACTGCGACGAGGAAGAGGAGATGAAGACAATCTTCTTCGACTTCGACACAGAGAGGCTTCTCAGAGCCTTCAGCTCCATCAGCGGAGAGAATATCGTCCCGGGAGAGACTCTGATCATTCTTGACGAAGTCCAGGAAGCACCCAGAGCAATCACTTCCCTCAAATACTTTGCGGAGAATGCAGGAGAATATCACATCGCAGTCGCCGGAAGCCTCCTGGGCATCAGCATTCACAGCGGAACGGGATTTCCGGTAGGAAAAGTCGACAGACTGAATCTGTATCCTATGACTTTCTCCGAATTTCTGATGGCTGAAGGTAAAACACAGCTTCTTGAAATGCTTCATTCCCACAGGTGGGAGGAGATTTCCTCTCTCCCTGTGACATTCACGGACCTTCTCAGACAGTATTACTATACGGGAGGCATGCCCGCCGTCGTAAAGAGCTACGTCGAAGACGGAGATCTCAAGAAAGTCAGGGAGAAGCAGAATAAGATACTTCTCGACTACGAAGATGATTTCTCCAAGCACATTCCGCCGGAGCTCATCGCGAAGGTGAGGATGGTATGGAACTCGATTCCCTCCCAGCTCGCAAAGGAAAACAAGAAGTTCATATACGGGGCACTGAGGAAAGGCGCAAGGGCAAGAGACTACGAGGACGCGATAGAGTGGCTCATCAATGCCGGCCTTGTGCACAAGGTCTGCAGGACAAGGAAAATCGAGAGGCCGCTCAAGTTCTATGAAGACTTTGACTGCTTCAAGCTGTTCTTCTCCGATCTGGGACTTCTGGGAGCGATGAGCGGCGTTACGGCGAAGGAGGTCATTACGGGAGAAAACTTCTTCTCCGAGTACAAGGGAGCTTTCACAGAGCAGTATGTCGCCCAGGAGATGATTGCCGCGGGACTCAGACCTTACTACTATTCGAAGGAAAACTCTACACTTGAAATCGACCTCATCGTCCAGAAGGAGGAGCTTTATCCCATAGAGGTGAAAGCCGAGGAGAATGTGAGGGCAAAGAGCCTCAGGACCGTCTACGAAAACAACAGCAGCGTCAAGGCCGTGCGGTTCTCCATGCTCCCGTACAGAAAACAGGACTGGATGACGAATGTGCCTCTCTACTCTGCCGCTGAATGGATTGATGCTGCGCCTTGACACCGGGGAGGATGGATGGTAGCTTGTATCCGACGGGATTTGACCTTCTGCTTGCAGCCGTATCTGCTAAAGGAAGACAGAGGACCTTTCGAGGTCTTTTTCTTTTAACCACACCCCTTCAGGCAGACTTTCTTTCCCCTCTCCACCTGTGTGGATGAATTCCAGTGACGTGCTTTGACCGTATTGCCGGCGTCCGTAAACAAGCGGCTAAAAAGGAGGCATCATGCCAGAAGGATATTCCCTTATCCTCTCAATCCCCCACTCATCAACCTTCATTCCGAGTCTCTACTACTATCATCCGAGACTCTACAGGACGGGAGGCGTCAGCTACAACCGCAATCCCTTCTTCTTCGGGGCGGCTGAAAGGAGAAAGGAACTCAGAATCGACCTGGAACTGGGGTTCATGACAGACTGGTACACCGACGCTCTCTTCGACCACGGCCTGGGGCCTGCAGTGAAGGCGGAGGTATCAAGGCTGTACTGCGACGTAGAGAGATTCAGGGATGACGAAGATGAAGGCATGAGCAGAGTCGGAATGGGAGTCTGCTACACGAAGGACTTCGACGGAGAGGTCCTCCGGGATGTTCCCCTTCCGGAAAGAGAAAGAATCCTCACCCGGTACTACGATCCCTACCACAGGGCCCTGACGACACTCGTCGAAAGCGCACTCGAAAGGAAAGAGAGACCGCTCATCCTCGACTGCCATTCCTTCTATCCCGAGCCTCTTCCCTACGAGGAGAGTAACCCCGATGCCCGTCACCGCCCGGATATCTGCATAGGGACGGATGACTACCACACACCGGAGAAACTGACGAAAAGAATCGGAGACTACTTCACATCCCTCGGCTACAGCGTCGCCCTCAACTCGCCGTTCTCGGGCTCTCTCGTACCCTCTGCATATTACAGAAAGGACAGAAGAGTGAAGTCAGTCATGATCGAAATCAACAGGAAGCTCTACCTCATGAACAGAGACGGCAGAAGATACTCCTGGTCACAGGAGAAGAGTCCGGGCTTCTACATTCTCCAGAGGGAAATCAGGGAACTTGAGGAAAATCTTGCAGGAAAGTGAAGATGTGCCTTCGCACCGCTGGAAACAGAGGCATCATTTCTGAAAAAGTGATTGAACCGGA
>CAVILL010000144.1:0-3163 GCA_963643635.1 Sphaerochaetaceae bacterium
GACGACAGCTCTGCGGCCGCAGGACGAATAGAAGCCGCTGAAAGTGCCTCTGTTGACGCATCCGCTGCTATAGGAAAGTTCATCTCCCGTGAGAGGAAGGAAATTTCCTGTCGGTATCTTTCCTTCTGCTGTCTCCATACGCCGGGAAACGGGAACACTGAAAGTATCGGCATCGACAAAGGTGGTATGAAGGCCGAATGTGAACGGCATATCCGTTTCACCCCTGTTAATGAGTCTGTAGCCTGCCCTCATTCCGTCTTCATCCACTCTGTATTCAACTTCCAGCCTGAACGGAAAGGGATATACGGATTCATCAGCATCGAAAAGGAGTGTGACACGCTCCCCTTCATGTTCCAGTACCCTGAAAGGACATGACGAAACAAGACCATGCATGAAAGAGGGAAGAACATACTCCTTCCCCCGGAATGAAAACCTGCTGCCGCGGGTTCTGTTGGCAGGAAGGAGAATCGGGCTTCCATGACGAAAAGGATCCTTTTTCAGCTCTTCTTCAGAGAGAAGGGGGCGCAGTATATTCCGGCCGCGGCACTTCAGATATGCAATGTTTCCGCCGTTTCCGGCAGAAATACCTGCTTCCCATTCACCCTTTCCTATATGAAGAAGAAAATCCAGGATGGAGTTCATTTCCCTTCATACTCCCTGAGACACGACGTGTAATGGTCTTCATCTATCTTATGCAGGGATGGAACTGAAGAGCTGCACTCGGCAGTGGCATTCGGGCACCTTGTATGGAAGGAGCATCCGGACGGCACATTGAGAACGCTCGGGATTTCCGATTTCAGAAGCTGGAAGCTCCTCTGCTTGTCCAGATCCGGATCCGGAATGGGAATTGCAGAGAAAAGCATCCTTGTATAGGGGTGTCTCGGATCCGAATAAAGCTTATCCCAGCTTCCGAATTCAACAATACGGCCGAGATACATGACGGCAATCTCATCACATACATGCCTTACGACAGAAAGGTCGTGGGCAATGAATATGATTGTGATCCCCAGCCTGCTGCGGATGTCCTCAAGCAGGTTGATTACCTGTGCCTGTATGGAAACGTCGAGAGCAGAGACAGGCTCATCGCATACAAGTATCTCAGGATTGCTTGCAAGTGCCCTGGCAATTCCTATTCTCTGGCGCTGACCGCCGGAGAGTTCATGAGGGAATCTGTCAGCCATCTCCGGGTCAAGACCGACAAGCCTGAACAGCTCGGCAACCCTTCTTGTGTATTCTTCCTTCGTCTTCGTCAAATGTCCGTTTATAAGCGGCTGTCCGACAATATAGCCGATTTTCTTTCTCGGATTGAGTGAACCGTACGGATCCTGGAAGACAAACTGTATGTGACGCCTCACATCCTTCAGTTCACTCTCCTTCAGTCTCGTGATGTCACGTCCCTTGTAGAAAATATTTCCTGAAGTAGGCGTGTACAGCCTCATGATACACTTTGCCAGTGTAGTCTTTCCGCATCCGGACTCCCCCACGAGCCCGACTGACGAACCCTTCCTGATTGTAAGGGAGACATTGTCGAGTGCCTTGTTGTCACCGATTCTGCGTTTGACGATTCCTCCCGAATATACCGGGAAAAGCATCCTGACATCACGCACTTCGATGATGGTTTCGTCAGAGACTTTCGTATCCTGTCCCTTCTTTGTTCCCTTTTCCTGAAGGAATTTCACGTTTTCGTTTATGCAGGCGGTGTAATGTCCATCACCCACCTTTCTCAGGGGAGGAACACTGTCAAGAGAAGAGCATGCGGCGATACAGCTTCTGCATCTATCCTGGAACGGGCATTTCTTCAGCGGGGAACGGATTGCGGAAATCGTTCCGTCAATCGGAACAAGAGTGCGGTCACGGTCATCGTCGAGTCTCGGTATGGAATTGATCAGCCCGATTGTGTACGGATGGGACGGACGCTTGAAGATATCCTGTATCGTTCCGGTTTCAACTACGGTTCCGCCATACATGACATACACTCTGTCGGCATAGCGTGCCACGATACCGAGGTTGTGGGTGACGATGATAAGGGAGGTATTGGTTTCTCTGACGATATTCCTCAGCAGTTCAAGAATCTGAGCCTGAATGGTAACGTCCAGGGCAGTGGTAGCCTCGTCGGCAATGAGAATGTCGGGGTGACATGACATTGCAATTGCTATCATGATTCTCTGGCACATTCCGCCGCTGAACTGGTGCGGATAATTGTTCATCCTCTTCTCGGCATCGGGAATGCGCACCATTTCCAGCAGTTCGACAGCCTTCCTTTTTGCCTCTTCCCTGCTCACGTCCTGATGCAGCAGGATCGATTCCGTAATCTGGTCGCCTATTGTAAGAACAGGATTAAGGGAGCTCATCGGTTCCTGGAAGATTATTGCAATCTTTTCTCCCCTGATCTTCCTGATTTCCTTCGAATTGGGGGACATGGCCGTAACATCTTCATTGCACAGCGTAATCCTGCCGTTGACGATGTGCCCCTGAGGCTGAGCCAGCAGAAGCATGGATGAAAGCTGAGTCACGGACTTTCCGCTGCCGGATTCTCCGACAAAGCCGACGATCTCGCCGCGGTTTACATGATAGGACACGCCGTTTACCGGATAGACAGTACTGTCCTTCATCTGAAATTCCACATAAAGGTCCTTTACATCAAGGACTGTTTCATTCTTATCAGCCATGAAAACCTCCTATAGACTTTTACTGATTCTGGGATCGAGAGCATCCCTCAGTCCGTCGCCGAACATATTGAAGGCAAGAACAACAAGCAGAATTGCCAGACCGGGGAAGATGGAAAGATAAGGGTAAACCCTGATCAGGCTGAAACCGTCCTCAACCATTGAGCCCCAGGCAGCCGCAGGAGCCTGTACACCGCAGCCGATGAAGCTGAGGGAAGACTCGGTAATTATGGAGGCGCCAAGATTCGTCGTTGCATAGACGATCATCGGTGAAATGCAGTTCGGGAGAATTTCAGTGAAGAGCATCTTGAATCTGCCGGTTCCGATGATTTTCTGGGCCGCTATGTAATCACTGTTCTTGACGGACATCACCTGACCGCGGACAAGACGCACATAACCGGGCACGGAAGAAAGTCCTATCGCAACCATGAGAGAAAAGGTATTGCGGCCGAAGACGAATGTGAGTGTCATGGCAAGCGCCATCTTCGGGATGCAGA
>CAVILL010000145.1:0-3079 GCA_963643635.1 Sphaerochaetaceae bacterium
GCTGACCTCAAGGGTCTCAAGATCAGACTCCAGAACAACGCAATGATGTGTGAGATGGCATCTCTCCTCGGCGCTAACCCCGTAACGGGAATCGGACCGAACGACATCTATTCCGCAATCCAGCAGGGAACAATCGACGGTGCAGAGAACAACTGGCCGACATACGAATCAAAGGGTGACTATCAGGTAGCTCCTTACTTCTGCCTTGACGGACATACAAGAGTTCCCGAGATTCTTCTCGCATCCGAAGACGCACTTGCTGCACTCAGCGAAGAAGATGTTGCAATCATCAAGGAATGTGCAAAGGAAACACAGGAATACGAGATTGCAAAGTGGGCTGAGAGAGAAGCAAGCAGTGAAGCTATTGTCATGGCAGGCGGCGTCACAGCTTACACACCGACAGCAGCAGAGCTCCAGGAATTCCAGGATGCAATGGCTCCTCTTTATGAGAAGTACGGCGCAGGATACGAGGATCTCATCCAGGCTATCATCAACACAAAATAAGAAGTCAGCCTGACAAGGAAGGGCTCTGGAAGAATCCGGGGCCCTTTACTGAATATCTTCAGTCAAGGTCTCTTCCGACAGGATATGCATAAGGCAATCTTTTAGCAGAAGAGGCCGGCTGAAGCCTCAAAATAGAAATGGAGGTCTCAATGGCAGACAAAAATTCTAAATTCCATTCCTGGTGCGTCGAGAACAGACTTACGGTCGACAGGGAAAACTGCAAGGGCAGAACGGCAATAGCTCCATATGTAGTCTGCATCAACCACTGGTGTCACAGGATCGTTCTCTGGATAGCACAGCTTTCACTCATCGTCATGCTCTGCACGGTATTCGTGAACGTTGTTCTCCGTTTCTGCTTCAACAGCGGTATTGCATGGGCAGAAGAGGTTCCGGGGCTTCTCGTAACACTCTTCACATTCATTGCATGCGCAATCGGTGTAAGGGACCATCTTCATATTGCTGTCAATCTTGTCTATGACAGACTGAAGAAGGGCGGAAAGGGCAGAAAGGTTTTCGACGAACTCACGAACATAGTAACGCTTATATGCGGCATCGTTTTCATCTCCGGCGGCTGGCAGATAATGACGAAGCTGATGAAGAGGACAGGAAAGCTTCCGATGACCGGATGGCCGACCTGGATACAGTACATACCGCTTGTCGTGGGCGGATTCATCATGATATTCGACTCGGTACTCTTCATACTCAAGCTCATCGATCCCGATGATCTTCTGTATTCGGAGAAGGAGATAGACTACAAGGAGCTTCTTAAGGAACAGGAAGCAGAAGAAAAAGAAAAGGGAGGGAACAACTGATGGAAAGCTTGGCTACATGGATTCTGCTCGGTGGATTCTTCCTTCTTATGGCGCTCAAGGTGCCAATCACATTCGCAATGTTCATCGCGGCATGCGGCTCATGTCTCGCAGTGGGGCAGTCCATAACGGAGATGTGCCGAATGATGCTGAGCGGCGTGAACAACTTCACGATGCTTGCAATCCCGTTCTTCATCGTAATGGGAGAGATAATGGGAGTGGGACAGATATCTGACAAGATAGTCGACGTTGCGAACCTCGCAGTGGGACGCTTCCGCGGCGGACTGGCATATGTCAACTGTCTCGACAGCATGTTCTTCGGAGGAATCTCCGGTTCTGCAGTCGCAGATGTCTCGTCACTTGGGTCTGTCGTCATCCCGATGATGGTCGACCAGGGATATGACAGGGACTTCTCGGTCGGACTCACGGTTACGACATCGTGTCAGGGAGTACTCATTCCCCCATCACACAACATGGTCATCTTCGCCCTCGCATATGGCGGCGGTGTCTCGATCGGAGACCTCTTCTATGCAGGTGTCCTTCCGGGAATCGCACTCGGTGTGGGCTTCATGATTCTCTGTTTCTTCCTGGGCAAGAAGTACAACTTCCCGAAGGGAGAGAAGATGTTCAAGGATGAGAGAATCAGATGGATCGGAAAGGAAAACGGAAAGGTTAAGGTGGGACCGTGTCTGAAGGTTGTCATCGATGCAATCCTTCCTCTCTTCACACTGGTGATCATCCTCGTGGGAACAGGTGCGGGAGTATTCACGGCAACGGAAAGCTCGGCAGTGGCATGCTTCTATACATTCTTCCTGACATACTTTGTATTCAGAAGTGCGAAGATCAGGGATTTCGGAAAGGTACTGAAGAACTCTCTCAAGACTCTCTCGATAGTCCTGACACTCATTGCAACAGCAAAGGCATTCGCATACATGATGACATTCCTCAAGATACCTGCAATGATTACAGGAGCAATCATCGGAATTACTTCGAACCCGTATCTTCTGATACTGCTGATCATCGTGATCCTCCTGATTCTGGGATGCTTCATGGACATGGCACCGCTCATCATGATCATGACCCCGATACTGAAGCCGGTTGCAGAGTCAATCAATCTTCCTGCAGTCCACTTCGGCATCATCATAATCTTCACGCTGGCAATAGGACTGTGCACACCGCCTGTCGGATCGGCACTCTTCGTCGGCTGTGCAGTCGGACACACGAAGCTCGAGACAACGAGCAGAAAGATGCTCTCGCTCTTTGCAACGATGGTTGTTGTTCTTCTTCTTGTTTCATATATACCTTATGTTACAAAGTGGCCGCTTTTCGGCTATTGATCAGAGGAAAGGCATCACATTCTTCCCGGAGAAAATCACATCTCCGGGATTTTTTCTTTGTCTCATATGGTTGAATAGTGGTCATCCTCATTATGTGAAGTCTTTTGTGAGGTTTCTGCAAAAGTCCGACACATCGGGGTGAAATGACGGATTTGACCTAATTTTGTACTATTCCGACATGTCTGTTTTATCTAAATTTATTCATTTCAACAAGATAAACAGCACAATGTTCAGAAATTTCCGCATTCCGGTAAAGATACGGCAAAAATATTTCTTTTTTTTCCTCAGAAAACACCCATATAATGAAATTAAGGGCACAGGGAAAGAGATTCATTATTTTTCAGTAATAAATTTTCCTCCTGTTCCCGACAAAATGGAGGAGACTTATGAAAAAGTCAATTATTGCTATTCTGATCATTGTTGCACTGG
>CAVILL010000146.1:0-2957 GCA_963643635.1 Sphaerochaetaceae bacterium
TTTGTTTCTTGAGGCAAAATTAGGATTATCATTTATCTGGAAAGAGTAAAATGTTTTACTGCTGTTCGGAAAAAGCGTGTGAAAACAGCCCGTTTCATTCGGAACTCTTTCTAACGGAAATCTACCGGAAGAAACCTTCTCAGCTGATGAATCCGAACAAGAGGTTCAATTATGTATCGGTATCGAAAGGACTGACGTATGAGGAGGGGAGGGACAGTTTCCTCTTTCTCACTGCAGCGGAAGTTGCGATTCCCGTATACAACATCGTCTCCCCATCGATTCCGATGCTTCTCAATTCGAAGAGCAACCTCTTCAAGCTGTTTCTTTCCGATGTCGGGCTTCTGTCGTATTTCCTGGGAGAGGAGGCAAAGCGGGCGATGATTCCGAGAAGCGAGGATGTCAGCTACGGTGCCATCTTCGAGAACGTCACTGCATCCGAGCTTCCTGCCCACGGTCTGACTCCCTGTTACTGCAATTCGAAGAAATACGGAGAACTTGACTTCGTTGTCGAATACAGGGGAAAGGCCCTTGCGATAGAAGTGAAGAGCGGAAAGACCTATACGCGGCATTCTGCTCTTTCATCTGTCCTGGAGGTTGAAGAATACGGCCTCGAAGAGGCTGTTGTCCTCTCTTCCCACAATGTCTCAACAGACGGAAAGATAACGTATCTTCCGATTTACATGCTGATGTTCCTTGTAAAGGAGGAAGGTAGTCTGCCTTCTGTCGATTTCTCTCCGCTTCCGACGGTATAAGGAATTGAGGCGGGTCTGCAGGGGCCTCTCTGTTTCTTCTTCCCGGTATTCAGTCTTTTGCGATTCCGACTTCCTCTTTTATCTCTCCGGGGTCGGCAAAGCGCTTCGATTCCCTTTTATAGAACGCAGCAGATATTGCCGTTCCGACCCCCCAGCCGATGGGCCAGCTCAGCCAGATTCCGGTGACACCGAGAGAAGTGCGGGAGAGAAGGGCAGCGAGTACGACACGGAGAATGAGATCCGAGAAGGTGGAGATCATGAAGGGGGTCATCTTTCCCGCTCCCTTCAGTACTCCGTCGCATATGATCTTCACGCATACGACGGGATAGAACGGTGATACGATTCTCAACAGCTGCCGTCCCGTCTGGAGTGTGACTGCCGACGGGTTGTCGACGAAGAGGCCGAGGAGGGAGTCCGAGAGAAGCATCCAGAGAAGAATGAAGGGAACCGAGAGCACCCAGACCATTCTCACGCCGCTTCTGCACCCTTCCTTCACTCTTGCAGGCTTCCGGGCTCCGAGGTTCTGTGCCGTATAGTTCGAGACGCCGTTTGCTATCGTGGTGAACGAGGTGATTACGAGATTGTTGAGCTTTATCGCAGCGGAGTAGCCTGCGATGACGGATGAGCCGAAGCTGTTGATGATTCCCTGGAGAATGATGTTACCCACCGACACGAAGCTCTGCTGGAGTGTCGAGGGAATCGCAATCGTCACGAATGATCTGAAGAGCGCCCTGTTGAAGAGCTCGGGCTTCTTCTCCGTCTTTATTCCTCCGAGTCTCTTCAGAACGAAGATGAGAGCAAGTACTGCGCTGACACCCTGACAGATGAATGTCGCCCACGCAACTCCCGCAACTCCCATATTGAAGGTTGTGACGAAGAGGATATCCATGAAGATGTTGGATGTAGAGGATGCCGCAAGGAAGATGAACGGGGTTCTGCTGTCGCCGAGGGCTGAGAAGATTCCCGTTGATATGTTGTAGAGGAAGAGAAACGGCAGCCCCCAGATGTAGATGCTGAGATAGAGTGCCGAGTCGGCGTAGATGTTGGCGGGGGTGTTGATGAGACTCAGCAGTCCGTTCATCGAAACAAGGCCCGCCGTCATCAGAACGAAGCACGTCAGTGCGGTAGATATGAGCGATGTACTGACGGCGCTCTTCATCGAGGTGTAGTCCTTCGCTCCGAAGAGACGCGATGTCACGACAGAGCAGCCGATGTTGCAGCCGAATGCGAATGCTATGAAGATGAGGGTTATCTCGTAGCTGTTGCCGACGGCAGCGAGGGCGTCCTCAGATATGAACTTGCCCGCGACGAAGCTGTCTGCGATGTTGTACAGCTGCTGGAATACTATCGAGCCGAAGAGGGGAAGACAGAATTCGACAAGTACCTTCCCGGGCTTTCCTACAGTTAAGTCTCTATTCATTTTACAGTTACCGGAGACGGATGATAAAACTTTTCTTCTCCCGTGAAAAGAGAAGGGGAGGCCGTATGACCTCCCCTTGAAGCGCTCTTCGCCGCTTTAATTGTTTTCTGTTATGTCGCCGCCGAAGTACTTTTCACTCAGTGCTCTGAGAACGCCTTCCTCTCTCAGCTCCGAGAGTGCCCTGTCTACAGCCTCCCTGAGGGAAGCCGAGTCGTCTCCCTTCCTGAAGGGAATTGCGACGCTCGTGGATTCGTAGTCGATGCATGCAATCCTGAACGGTGCATCGGGATGGGCAGCCATGTAGTCGTAGTAGGTTACCTCTGCGTTGAGGGTTGCATCGATTCTTCCCGAGGCGAGGAGTTCGAATGTCTGAATGAGGTCATCCACTCCCGATACCGTTGCTCCGTACTTCTCCGCAACTTCCGCGTATGTACTCGAAATTGTATTTGCAGTCTTCTTACCCTTCAGGTCTTCCATCCCGGTAATGGACGTATTGTCGCTTTTGGTTATGACCGCCGTCCTGTTGTAGGCATACGGCGTCGAGAAATCGTACTTCTGACTTCTCTCTTCTGTTATGTCGACACCGTTGATCATTATGTCGTAGCGTCCGGCGTCGAGTCCCGCAAGGAGTCCGTCCCATTCGCCTTCGACGAAAACGGCCTTTACGCCGAGCTTCTCTGCAATGGCTTCTCCGATTTCCGTGTCGAATCCGACAAGGGTGTCGTTTTCATCATGATAAGTCCAGGGCGCCCATGTTCCTTCCATTGCGATTGTAATCTCGCCCT
>CAVILL010000147.1:0-2889 GCA_963643635.1 Sphaerochaetaceae bacterium
TATTTCCGCTTGCGTCCGTGACTTCTCCCGTTGCACTTCCGCTCACGACTTTGAGGGCTATGGAATCCTTTGTGACGGAAAGTTCGGACTGTACATTCGAGATATTCCCCTCATTTGTCCCGACTCTCACTTCCAGACCCTGTGCCGTCTGTTTAACAGTGGAGATGTCATTCCTCATACTCTCTCCGGTACTGCTGTCATACTCCGTTATCGCACTCTCAATCAGCCCTCCCGTCTTCGTGATTTCCGAGATATTCATTTCATTCGCCCCGATTCTTGCATACACCTCCGAGCAGTCAGTGCCGACAAGTTTCTCTTCGCTCCATGCCACATCTCCGGCAAGCCCTCCGGCCGGAACGACCTTATACCGAGTCCACAGCAGTTTCCCCGTTCCCTTTATGGACGGCATTGTGTCCGAGAAGTCACTCTCTGCCGGAACATTTCCCTCTGCGTCACCGAGGGCATACTGATACATAGTACACTGTCCCGTTTTCCCCGTCGCTCCCGTGAATAAGAAGGGAGTTCCATTCTCCGAGGTCTTGCACCAGAGGTAACAATACTCGTCATCTTTCAGGGCTTCGATTTCAGCCCAGTTCGAGAGCCATGTTGTGTTAATAGGAATATTTCCTATCATGGAGCTGTTGTAGAAGATGAAGGACGTCCCCATTATCCACAAGTTGGAGTTTGCATTCTTCGGGATGAACTCCGTCTCGCTCTTTGACCAACGGAAGTAAAGGACAGTCGCTTTGCTCTGCTTCGCTTTCGCAACTGATATGGTTTTTGTATAACTCTTTCCCTCTGCCGTGACTATGACTTTCACGGACGCTGAATCTCCAAGCATTATGGAATTACTGCTACCAACTACGCTGTTCCCGGAGACTGAGATATTTGTGATTCCCGTAGTCTCCACACTGAGGGAGAAGTTGACAGAAGAACTGCCCTTGACCACCGTCACGCTCACCGAAAACTTAGCGTACTCTTCCGCTGAAACTAGTCCGTCACAGTCTGCCGGGAATACCCATGAGTCGGAGCTGAGTCCTATCTGCACAGGGCTTTCCCCGTTTTCCATGACTTTCTTAGGAGTAGCCCATTCTTTAGATTCTATCGTGTCAGTCTCTGCCGAAGAAATAGCACACGCCTGACTTACCCAGAGCGGATTCGAACCCGCCGGGATAGCAAGACTCCAGTTGCCGAGTCCCGTTGCCGAGAAGTCGGCAAAGTTGTAAGTGACATCTCCCGAAGGAGTCGCCGGACTGACTGTTGCTCTCTGGTATATGTTGACGATTACGGCTGTCTTGCCGTCTGCTCCCTTACTTCCACTCTCGCTCATAAGAGCCGGAGTAGACCACATGCCGGGAGTGACGGAGTAAGTCTCTCCCTTGCCCGTAGCTCTCACGACTACGAAGTAAAGTGCATCCGTGCCTGTCGGAATGGTCGTGCTCCATGTGCCGAACGAGCCGGACATGGCTCCTGTCGAGAAAGTATAGACCACTGTTCCGCCGTCGAAGGATGCCGGAAGTTCGGCTGCTCTTTTGTAGAGGTAGAGAAGGGCTGTGGAGACACCGTCCAAGGATGCGAGCCACTCTTCCTCGCTCCCTGTGTAGCCGTTGTCTACAGCTATGTCATAAGCAGATTTTGCACTTGCGTTTCTGTTCGTCCCCTTCTGCTGAGTATGGATGTCGAGAGTGACGGAAGAGTATGCTTTGCATCCTTCTGCCCTGTAAGTGTAGATTCCGTCCTCATCCTTAGTCTTTGAGATGATTCGGATCGTGTTCCCTTCGAGGGTGTAGAAACCGCCGAGAGTGTAGGATGTAAGCGATGTCCATGAATAAGTTATCTTCGAGTGTTTGGAGCGGAGATAGAGCTGTTTGACAAGACTCTCCGAGATTACCGACGAACCCTTAAGCCCAAGTCTGTATTTCAACTCTCTTGCGTCCGGATTCGCACCGACGATGTTATAACTTGCTTCACTCTCGACCGCTGTCCCGAGATTACCCCGGACATTGACTTTCCATGTCCACCCCTTGCCGAATGCAACGTTGAAGGTGCCAGAATAGTCGACATACATTCTCATGCCGTTGACGTCATAGCTTTCGAGCGTCGGAGTGTAACTCACTCCGTCCTCGTCCTGTAAGGAGACGCTTATCTTGTCTGTTTCCGTATCGACGAAGAGGACAGAGTCCTTCTTCTCTTTCGAGAGTTCCGGGAAGTTCCATGCCCAGAGATTACCGGAAGGCATGGAGACACCGCTGTTGAAATGCTGGTCATGCATCATCCCGCTATAGAGCTTTCCGGTAAGCTGTTTGAAGGAGGAAACCTCATGCTCCCATCCCTCGTTGAAAGTCTGATTACCGCTGTCGAAAGAGTAGAGCGGTACATTAGTCTGGTAGTCGTATTCTCTCCATGTGACTTTAAGGCCGTCCGTCGTGTCGTCCGAGCGGTTTATGGAGAAGTTGCCCCTGACATCATCTACAGTCCCGACACTCTGCCCGTCAACGAAAGTTGAGAAGATTACAGCCTTTCCCTCTGCGTTCCATTTGTAGTCAAGGCCATATTCATACAGCAGTTCGGAGATAACATCATCAAGATACTGCTCTCCCTCCAGCTTGAAATACGGAATGGACTCCGAAGACGTGAAGCCGGAAATGGCCTTGCCTCCAAGTCCGAAGAGGATGCCGACCATTTCACTCAAGGTTCTGTTCTGCCATACCTGGGGATAGATGCAGCCTGTCTTCTGTCCGTCCGTCGTCTCCGGATAGATGTAGATGTGCATGGACTCTGTGTAGTCCATTATTTCCAGGTCTATGTTGTCCTGATAGTTGCCCTCGAAGGACGTGCCTGTATACGGCCTTACCACACCTGAAAAAACGACAGAATCGCCGTCCTTTA
>CAVILL010000148.1:0-2723 GCA_963643635.1 Sphaerochaetaceae bacterium
ATGGCACTTTTGGAAGTAAGAAACC
Organism: Sphaerochaetaceae bacterium; assembly: GCA_963643635.1. GTDB lineage: Bacteria > Spirochaetota > Spirochaetia > Sphaerochaetales > Sphaerochaetaceae > Ornithospirochaeta. The sequence continues at coordinate 26 of CAVILL010000148.1, forward strand.
TTCAGACATCCTTCTTTACAGATAACGGTGAAGTAAGGGCCGTGAACGGAATATCATTCAACCTCGACCACGGAAAGGTACTCGGAATAGTGGGAGAGAGCGGAAGCGGAAAGTCCGTCACCGCGTACTCCATCATGCAGATTCTGGCATCCACTGCCGTGATAAAGGAAGGTTCGTCGATAAAGTTCGACGGCGAAGAGCTCGTCGGACAGAGCGAGAAGGCCATGCGCCACATCAGGGGCGGGAAGATATCGATAATCTTCCAGGACCCGATGACATCCCTCAACCCGACATATACAATCGGCCACCAGCTGATGGAGGCAATCCTTCTTCATACCCAGAGAACGAAGAAGGAAGCCTGGGACAGGGCAGTCGAGATGCTGAAGCTCGTCAACGTCAACGAGCCGGAGAAGCGTATGAAGCAGTATCCCTACGAGTTCTCGGGCGGCATGAGACAGCGTGTCATGATTGCCATGGCTCTTGCATGCGAGCCGGACATCCTCATCGCGGACGAGCCCACCACCGCTCTCGACGTCACAATCCAGGCCCAGATACTCGACCTCATGAGAGACCTGCAGAAGAAGCTGGGGATGGCGATCATCCTCATCACGCACGACCTGGGAGTCGTTGCCCAGATGTGCGACGAAGTAATCGTCATGTATGCCGGTTCCATCTGCGAGCAGGGCACTGCCGACGAGATCTTCTACAACCCGAAGCATGAGTACACGAAGGGGCTCATGAGAAGTATCCCGACTGCGGATACGGCGGGAAAGAAGCTCCAGCCGATTACCGGTACTCCGATCGACCTGTTGAATATGCCGAAGGGATGTCCGTTTGCTCCCAGATGCGAGAAGGCGATGAAGATCTGCCTTACCGAGCGTGCCGAGAGGATGCTCATAAACGAGGACCATGCATCGGCATGCTGGATGAACGTGAAGGACTGTATCGATGACGGTACTGCAACGCTGCTCGGAAAGGAGGCTCAGTGATGGAAGACAGAACTCTTGTTGAAGTGAAACACCTCAAGCAGTATTTCGACATAAACATGGGAATGTTCAAGACGAAGCCTCTGAAGGCTGTCGATGATATATCCTTCGACATAAAGAAGGGCGAAACACTCGGCCTTGTCGGAGAGTCCGGCTGCGGAAAGACTACTGCCGGCCGCTCGATTCTCCACCTCTACAAGCCCACCTCCGGTGAAATCATCTATGACGGCGTGAAGGTCGACAGAAGTACGATGAACGACTACAGAAAGAAGGCCACGATGGTCTTCCAGGATCCGTATTCGTCCCTCAACCCCCGTATGACTGTCGAAGACATAATCGCCGAGCCCCTCGATATACACAGGATGTATTCCTCGAAGGAGGAGAGAAGACAGAGGGTACTCCAGCTCATGAACTACGTGGGACTCAACAGCGAGCACGCATCGCGTTACGCCCACGAATTCTCGGGCGGCCAGAGACAGAGAATCGGTATTGCGAGAGCTCTTGCGGTGAATCCGGAGTTCATCGTCTGCGATGAACCGGTATCTGCACTAGACGTCTCGATCCAGGCCCAGGTAATCAACATGTTCGTCGAACTCCAGGAGAAGTTCGGACTTACATACCTCTTCATAGCACACGACCTTCTTGTCGTGAGACACATCTCCTCCCGTATTGCCGTCATGTACCTCGGAAAGATGGTCGAGCTTGCAGATGCGGGCGAAATCTACTCGCATCCTCTCCATCCGTACTCGCAGTCGCTTCTCTCGGCTGTGCCGGTACCGGACCCGAAGATTGCCAGAGCCAACCAGAGAATCGTTCTCTCGGGTGACATCCCGTCGCCCCTCAACGCTCCCTCGGGCTGTCCGTTCCGTACCCGCTGCCGCTATGCCAAGCCGGAGTGTGCGGAAAGCATGCCGGACTTCAGGGAGGTGAGCAAGGGCCACTTCGTTGCCTGCCACCTTGTGAAATGACAACATGGGACTGTTCAATACGGGCAGTCCTATTTTCTTTATAGTTATAATTTTCTCGATTTGAAAAAGTGTTACTATGATAACAAATCGAATACTTTCTGCATAAATATACGGAAAAATGCATTTTTTACGTGTCAAACTCTTGTCAAGAATGAGGAGATTGTTATATTTTTTTAGAAAATTCCTTATAAGGAGAAAAACTATGAAGAAGACATTGGTTCTTTTACTTGCATTAGTCATGGTTTCTTCTGTCTTTGCTTCTGGTGCAACAGAGACAAAAACTACAGCAACAGCAGCAACAGAGGCAGCAGGCCCATCATCTATTTCAGTATGTATCGCTTCCGAACCCGATACAATCGATCCTGCTCTCAACAGCTCGGTTGACGGTGCTACACTCACAGCACACCTCTTCAGCGGTCTTGCAAAGTGGGGCCAGACAGCAGACGGAACACTTACACTCGTAGCAGATGCTGCAGAGTCTCTTCCGGAAGGTGTCCAGAACGAAGACGGTTCTGTAACATATACATACACTCTCCGTGATATGAAGTGGTCTGACGGCAGGGACGTCACAGCTTCCGACTTCGCATTCGCATGGAAGAGAGCAGCATCCACAGAGCTCGGCGCCGACTACGGCTACATGTTCGAAGTCGTGAAGGGTTACCCCGATGATCTCGCTGTCGAAGCACTCGACGACAAGACACTCCAGGTCACAACATCTTCCTTCATCGCTTACTGGAACGAGCT
>CAVILL010000149.1:0-2714 GCA_963643635.1 Sphaerochaetaceae bacterium
CCGGCCTTCTTCGTGGCGATTCTGTCTTCCACGAAGGCGTTGGCTGTCATCGCGATGATCGGAACAGAGGCGGCATCTTCTCTCTCCATGCTTCGGATAATGCGCGTTGCTTCGTAGCCGTCCATCACGGGCATCATGAGATCCATAAGTATTGCAGCTGTCTTCCCCGTCCGGGATTCACTGAATGCCCTCACAGCCTCCTCGCCGTTGTGTGCCGTGATTATCACGGCTCCAGCCTCGCTCAGTATGAACCGGGCAATCTCAAGATTGAGGTCGTTGTCCTCTGCGAGAATCACGGTTTCTCCGGCAATGGAAACGTCATCGTCATTATCCTCCTCGACATCTCCGTGTTCGGAGAAATCAACTGTGAAGGGTACTGTGATGGTGAATGTCGTTCCTTTGTCCTTTTCGCTCTCGCATTCTATCGTGCCGCCCATCTTCTCTGTAAGGCTCTTTGCTATCGAGAGCCCCAGTCCCGTGCCGCCGTATTTCGTACGTACGGCTGCGTTCTCCTGGTGGAACGGCTCGAAAAGATGCTTCTTGAAGCTTTCGCTCATTCCTATTCCGTTGTCGCGTATGACGGTCTCGAGGACGGCTGTCCTGCCGTCGAAGGAGACTTCACGGCATGTGACCCATACACTGCCGTGGGGCCGGTTGTATTTGACGGCATTGCCCAGGATGTTCAACAGGAGCCTTCTGTAGTGAACGGGACTTCCGACAAGTCTCATATGGTCGATTCTGCAGTCTTCGATTATTGCGATGTCCTGCTCCTGGGCCTGTTTCTCGATGACGGTGAAGACCTCGGAGGATATATTCTGCATATCGAACGGAACGCTCTCGAGTACCACCTCCCCCGATTCGAGCTTGCTCATATCGAGTACCTCGTTTATAAGCTCGAGGAGGATATCGGAAGACTCGCGTATCTTGCCTCTGCATTCCCTCTGTTTCGAGATATCCCCGTCGTAGTGGTCTGCGATATCAAGCATTCCCCTTATGCCGTTGAGCGGAGTCCGGATGTCGTGGCTCATTCTAAGGAGGAACTCCGTCTTCGCCTTGTTGGCCCTCTCCGCCTCTTCTGCAGCAGTTCTGAGCTTCTCCCTGTAGGCCTCCTCGGTTTCCCTTCGCCTTTTCTCCTCCGCCATCTGCTCGCGGACTATGTCGTCTATGTTCTGGAAGCCCAGTACGGCCTTCGTTCCGTCTTCGTCTGCGCGGCTTACGCTGTACTGGTAGCTGTGAATCTCCCCGTTTGCCGTTGAACGGTAATTGCCGGTGAACTCATTCTCTTCTGAGAGCCGCTTCCGGACGTTCCGGACTGTGAATATCCGCTCGAGTTCATCCCTGTCTTCGGGACATACGACATTATCAAGCCAGTACGCCAGCACTGTACCGTATGGAAATTCACCTTCCCTTGACTCACTCCGGAGCTCCTCATATCCCGCTTCCAGCTTCAGTATCTTCGCCTTCTCCCTTACGAGATCGACGAAATAGACGTTTCTGAAGTTGCGGGCGAGCGTGGAGAAAATCATGAGCTGATCCTCGATCTGAGCACGGTAGTGCAGCTCCTTCATCTTCTCGGGGGTGATGTCCCTCGAGGCGAAGACTGCAGAAACAGCCCTCCCGTTCTCATCGCATTCCTTCACGATGAATCTTGACTCGAACCACCTGCCCCGGATCGTCCTGTATTCCGTCATGATGGTCGTTTCACTGCCCAGACGGTCGGCGACTTTCGAGAGGTCAACAAAACCGCGTACCAGGTCGGCATCGTCAGGATGAATATGATGAGCAATCACTGCTTCCATGTCGGAGTCGAAGTCACCCCGTGGACAGCCTCCGGTGACCTTCATCATGTAAGGGTCAGTCTGAATCACCTCATAGCGGTGTGTTCTGAGGTCGGTTACGGCAATATTGGTATAGATGGCAGAGAGCGCCCTGATGACCTCTGCGCGTTCGGCAGCCTGCTCAAGAGCCCGTTCACGCTCCGCCTCCGCATCGATACACCTCGACATCGATATGGCCGTAATCCTTTCGTCGGAGCATTCCGTGCAGATCACGTGGGTGTCCATGTAGTGAATCCTGCCGTCATCACCGTTCTGGGGATGACGCAGCACGAGATCCCTCTTTCCGCTGCGGAATGCACGGATTGCAGATTCCCGGCCGAAGAGAGAGCGGAATGCCTCAGCCGCTTCAGGATCGGGTATCGTGGAGGAGCCGACCTCAACCAGCTCGTCGACTGTCCCGCTGTATGCTGCACTCTTGTTATAGAAATTGTCGTACTCGAGCATCGAGTAGGTGTTTTCCAGATAGTTCATGCCTATGACGAGAGGATAGACAATGCCGACGGCCTTCGCACAGTGGCGGATCCTTTCGTTCTGCACTCTCTCCTCTTCATAGGCCTTGACGAGTCTTTCCTTTTCCTCGAGCTCTCTCAACCTCGTCGAGACATCCTCCGTTATGTCATGGATGACGACTGCACAGTACCCCGTACGGTCTGTGGGGTATACCTCGATGTGCATGTACACCCCTCTCTCTTCGGAGATGTCGTCGAGACTTGCAGTTTTTCCCTCATAGGCTGCCCCGGAGCAGATATCAAGCCATTTACGGTCACCGTGGGGGAATACCTCGCGGAAGCTGTGTCCGACAAGAGCGTCGGGTGACTTTCCTTCTATCTGAGCCAGTTCCCTGTTGACGGAGACGTATGTCCAGTCGACGGGCTC
>CAVILL010000150.1:0-2677 GCA_963643635.1 Sphaerochaetaceae bacterium
TCCTCCTAATTGAATACGGCACCGTAGACCGTTCCTCTGAATGTTCCGTGCATTCCATCCGAATCAACATAAGCAGGGACGGTGGAACCGCTACGGACAAACCTAAGCTGATTGTGCCATGCGTCGATATGCCAGAACGTGGAATTCGAGCCCTGATCCACGTTGTGAATATTCACATATCCCGACTCGTTGTCCTGTCCAATTGAAACCTTTGAGTTCGAACCGGCATTGACGGTATTTCCGTTCACGGCCCCAGAGAAGTTTCCGTCCTTACCATAGATATTCTCGAACCTGTTCGTGCTTGTCCCGATATTCGACCCCGCATCAATGAGGGGAACTATACCGTTAGCCTTCGCCATATCCATCTTCGCTTCCTGTGCAGATACAAGTCCGCTGTTGAGGAACTTTGACTGCAGCGTCTCCGTATAGATGTCGTAGGCAGCTCTCAGGGACTGCGTGTAGATTCTCCCCGAGTACAGCGAGTAGACGGAAATCTTACCCGTCTCATCAAAGACGTTGTTGGCCTTGTTAAGGTCTCTCACCTCCATGCTTGCCGCCTGGAAGAAGTTGAACTTCCCTGTGATGGTTGCGCTCGATGAGTTTGCCGTCACCGTAAGGGACGAGAAGAATATCGAGCTGTCGAGAACAGTCCAGGTGGACTTGTCAGCACTGAACTGATAATACACCGTGGAGTCCGAGCTTCCGTCCTTCTTTGCAAGTCTTATGTACTTACCCAAAGTCTTTGTAGTAGACACCGGTTCCCTATATGGGCTTGTCTGCCCTATTGTTCCATTGGTGATTACGGTCATCTGGAAAGACTCTGTACACTCGTAGATGACATCCTCGACAAGAATGCAGGGAAGCATATCGGCAACGGTGTCCATCATGTAAAAGCATGACGGGATATATATCGTGTAGAGATACCTTCCCGTCCCCTTGCTGCTCGGAACCGTTATGAACGGGGACCCGATATTCATGCTCTGTATCGTACTCGAGTCAAAGCTGAAAGTGGCATTCGTAAAGTAGCTTATACTCTTGAGTCCCGATTCTGTAATCTCGCTATCAGAGACAACTATGAGATAGACATCCTTGTAGACACTCCCGTTCTCGATGATGTTCGTGGCATAACCGTACTTGAGGTACATTCCTTCGGCTATCGCTGTCGGCTGGGAGGAGGATGCTATGTAAACGAATATAGGAGAGACTATGCTCGAGTCATGATAGAGGCACTTCGTGTTGATGAGCTTTGCCGTAGAGTTTCCTACCAGGGCAGGAAAAACCTGCTTGATAAACTGCGGTTTCGAGATATGCTCGTCAATGGAGTTTCTCTCTCCGTCCTGATACAAAAACGGTAGTGCCTTACTCCAGAGGATTGTCTGCTCCTCGTTTGCGTCTATCTTTGAGTTCGAGAAACTGCCGTTTATAAGGGCATCCTCCATCTTAACCTTACCGTCAGAGCTCATGTAGATTCCGGCATTCCCCGTAGGATTAGAGCCGTCACTCTGGTAGCCTCCCGAGCGTATTACTCCTCCGTCTTCGAGTTTGAGGTCTTCAACCCCGATGTTCCTTGCATAGATATACTTTGCAACGAGGGTCTTGAAGTATCCGTAGTCCGTGGAAAGTTCGTTGCTCTCTGCATACTCGAAGGCTGCCTTCTGAGCCTTGCTTAGAATTGTCATCTTCACGTCGTCGCTGAGTGTACATGAGTTGAACTCAACCCACTTACCGCTCTGGTAGACGTAGACTGCGTTACCTGTATATGAGCCGTCAGTAGCCGTAAGGAAACATGAGTCGCCGTCAAGGAGCACCTCTCCGCTTCCCGCAGCTGATATCTTTGCTACCGCTCCGAAGAACTTACACTCTTCTGTGATATCAACAACAGTCAAGGTAACAGACGATGCGGCTCCGGTAATCGCTGAGGAGTTCTTCACGGGTACGGCTTTCACCGTATAGGACGAGAGCGGATTCTTCAGAGGAACCGTGAACGAATAGAGGCCGTTCGACAGTGTTGGAGTAAATGAACTTCCGTTCAGAGTCCAGTTGATGGACGAGGGACTGTAATACCTGTCGTTCACCTTGATCTGGATGGTGGTCGTGTCACTCGAAGAGGCTCTGAGGTTCTTGAAGTATGTACTTCTGTCTGCCTGGATGGAGAACGAGAGCTGGCTCTTGAAATAGGTCTCGAGAGACGTATCTCTTCCGGAGTATGTGTAGGTTATCGCTCCGGTCTCGACTGTTTCCTTCTTCACTCTCTTGTAGATGTAATACCCATACGACCATGAGAGGGATGTCCCGTCAATCCAAGTCGTGAGAGCAGCCTGCTGAGCTTCCGTCAAAGTTGACGAGGTATTCAGAAGATACTGGACTGTAGTTGTTACGGAGGAACCGGTATCGCCCTTATCGCCTTTTGCACCGGCAATACATACACCGTTTTCAGAAGGAGCGTAGGTCTTGTTACCGGCTCCGTCAATCATGACGTTCCTCGACCAGATGTACTTCCCCTGGGCCCATGTCGGACATGACACAGACCATGATCCACCGCTGAGAGAAGTCTGAGAGGTAGACTGGTAATACTCCACCTGTACTTCCTTGAGTTCATCCTCAGGAGCAAGAGTCCAGTCTGTAGCGACATTCCCCTTCTCGATCTTGAACTTGCTGAGCTTGATGTTTGTCGTAA
>CAVILL010000151.1:0-2619 GCA_963643635.1 Sphaerochaetaceae bacterium
GACGGGATGCTGTCTCTCCGGAGTACGAGAGATATACCGGAGTCTTCTCCTCCTGAGCCTTTAGAAGTTTCTGGAGGTTGCGGGTGCTCTCGAGTGCGAAGAAGCCCTTTGCCTCTGTCGGCTTCACGCTGAGTTTCCCCACGATGTCACCGAGTCGGGAGAGAAAGCCCTTGTCCGCGGCTGCAAGGAGCGGTGACATGCTTCCCGCGCACTCGAGCATGAAGGAAAGAAGCCTTCTGTCATCGTCGTTGATGATTCTCCTGAGAAAATCCTTCTTGAATGTCATCCATTCGTCTGTGTCTATCCTGTAGACGACTTCCCGTCCGCTTTTTCCCCTGGGCTTTTCCTCGTCGTCCCTGTAAACGTTGAGGCCGAAGTTATCGTAGAGGCTCTCCATGTCGTTGTAGACACAGGAGCGGGACTTCTTCGTGTTCCCTTTTTTGAGGTAGCCGAGTGCCGGGGAGGATATTATCTCGTTTATCGTCGCGCCGCTCTCGCGCGAGAGCATTGCGGCAAGGGAAGTGAGGGTAGCGAAGGACTTCATCGGCTTCTTCTCCAGAAGTTGCGGCAGCCGTCCGTGGAGTAGTAGAGTCCACCGTCCGAGAGTGCAAGTATTTCGTTTCCGTTATCGAGAAGATCCGTTATATCACCCATGCCGAATCCGGAGCGGTATACCGTCATCCAGTTTATGCCGTTGTCCGAGGAGACGGCTATCTCCCTTCCGCCCATGATACGGTAAAGCTTTCCGCTGCAGCTGATAAGTCTTGACATTCTTCTTTCCTCCCGTGTTTCCCTTTCTGTCCTTTATTTCCCAGACGGGTAATCTTATCCTGATGATACTCCCTTATGTGTACAGAAACGTAGACAGATAAATTTAAACATCTTTCCTGTCTTCTGTCTCTCTTTTTCGACACATGGGAAGGATAATCGGGGTGTGAAAAACGAATACACAGAAGAACTCAGACTAAGAATTGAAAGAATCATGGAAGAGAACCCGGAGCCTCTCGCCGACGACTGGGACGAAGAAGACGAGTCTGTCTTCGACGATGTATCATCATGGTTCATTATCGGATTGAAGAATGGCGACAGGGAACTCATGGCTGCAGCACTTGAATGTGTGGCATCGATGAATCTCTACAGAGACGTTTCCTGGGACGATTGGATCAAACGGCGTATCGGGGAGTGGAGTGAATTCACTTCAGTATGCAAGCACCTTAAAAATGGAGGGAAATTTGAGTGGAGTGAATTACCTGCAGTACTGGAATGTCTTAAAAGGGGAGAGAAGGTTAATTTGGAGAACAGGAGTACGGGCTTCAATACCTTCATGTATACGCCGTCTGAGCTCGTTGATATCTACTCATGTTCTCCGATCGGAATATCTCCCGTGAGGGAGGTCATGGGCTTTGTCAGCGAGCACCTCTATGATCTCTGGCTCCTCAATTCAAGTCAGAACGAGAGTCTCTTCTCTCTTGCAACGGACTACCTCGGCCCGTGGCTTGATGATTTTCTGTCACTTCTCTATGAGAATATGGACGCTCTGACGAACGACATCGACGCCGCATCTTTTCTCTGTGCTCTCATGACTGACGAAAAGTACGACCGGGCAATGATGCGCGCTCTTGATCTCTTTTCACCGCGCCTCGCGTCTACGGCCTTCAAATCATCGTTCAAGCTTCTTTCCGGCTCTCCCCTGAAGACTGCCATTGCCCTCGGTAACAGAAAGGCGTATGAGAGGCTCATCGGGACAGGCTTTATTCCCGACGACCTCGTCTATCCGGAGAGGGACGGGGAGATTCTCTCCTCTCTCTTCTCACACTCCATGCTGCTGCCGGGGACGGAAGAGGGGAGACGGGCATTCATGCGTACCATTGAAAGATATAACCCGAGTGCAGAAATACTTGAGCGCATCTATCATCCCTCTTACTGGAATGACGACAACGCCTCTGCCTTAACGCCGCTGACAGCGGCAGTCAGGAACGTGAACTTCACTCCCGATAAGTACTCTCTCATCATCAGGGATAAGGAAGATATCGAGAGATGGGATACGACATCCCGAAGTCTCTCGCCTCTGGGGTATGCGCTTCTTTCACGTAAGAAAAAGAAAGTTGATGCTCTCCTCTCCCTCGGTGCGGACACCTCCTGGAGAGACAGGTGCGGCAACAGCATTCTCCACTATGCCGCGGAGAAGATAGACAATCTGCACCTTATTGACGCCATTGCCGCAGTAACTCCGCCAGAGATCCTCGAGAGCAGGAACATATTCGGTGAAAGACCACTGGAGAGTGTGGAGAACGCTGAGTATGTTCCTTCCCTCTCGACAGAGGATATGCTCACCTCTCTCTTCAGTCTCCCGCTTTCAAATCCCTCCAACACTCTCATTGTTGCACCGTCGTCCTACCCGGAGTACCGGTTCCGTCTCGGGGCCTTTCTCTCACTCATATCAGAGCATGTCTGGGACATAACGACAGAGCGCGGTACTGACATGTTCTCCACAAGTTATACCCGGTCCCTGAGCGAACTCGAGCACCGATATACATCTCCGTTTCAGGGCAGCAGGAACCACATTATCTTCATCGAGAATGTGGAGAATCTTCTGAGAGAGCGGAGAAGCCGTACCGA
>CAVILL010000152.1:0-2596 GCA_963643635.1 Sphaerochaetaceae bacterium
TGTCCCAAGCTTGTCTCCCCCGGGACTGCCGGGATGCCTGACAGGATCGTACTGATGAGTGAGGGAAGAATGGCCTTCGTGGAGCTCAAGGCTCCCGGGAAGAAACCGAGGCGTATTCAGGAGAAGAGGATCTCGGATCTCAGAGCGCTGGGATACAGAGTCTACGTAGTCGATGATGCCAGAGTGGTGAAGGAGGTTCTTGATGCAGTACAGGCCGCATCCGTATCAGAAGAAGGCTGAGGAGTTCATACTGACGCATCCCGTCTCTGCTGTGTTTCTTGACCTGGGACTCGGTAAGACCGTAATCACCCTGAGTGCTATCGAGAAGCTCATGCGTGACAGCTTTGAAGTGAGGAAGGTTCTTGTCATTGCTCCCTTGAGGGTAGCCAGAACCACATGGCCCGATGAGATAGAGAAGTGGGACCATCTGAAGGGACTCAGGTACGCAGTATGTACGGGAACGGAGAGCGAGAGACTTGAGGCTCTGTACTCGAGAAGCGATATCTACATCATCAACCGCGAGAACGTTCAGTGGCTTGTGGAGAAGAGCGGTGTGGATTTCGACTTTGACATGGTTGTCGTAGATGAGCTCTCGTCCTTCAAGAACCATGAGGCAAAGAGATTCAAGAGTCTATTGAAGGTTCGCCCGTTTGTGAAGAGAATCGTGGGACTGACGGGAACACCTTCTGCCAACGGCCTCATGGACCTCTATGCGGAATTCCGTCTCCTCGATATGGGCGAGAGACTCGGGCGTTATCTTACACGTTACCGCCTCAAGTATTTCGAACCCGATAAGAGAAGCCGCAACGTCGTCTTCTCCTATAAGCTCCTTCCGGGAGCTGACAGGGAGATAGAGAAGGCCATCAGCGACATTACGATAAGTATGAGTGCGGTGGACTATCTCGATATGCCGGAGAAGGTGGATATCACGGACAGCGTGGTTCTCTCGGAGAGCGAGATGAAACGCTACGAGGACCTCAAGAGGGATCTCTACATTACACTCGGGGACGAGGAGCTCACTGCAGCAAACGCAGCAGTGCTCAGCGGGAAACTCAGTCAGATGGCGGGAGGCGCCGTCTACTCCGATAACGGAGACGTTGTCGAGATACACGATAAGAAGCTCGATGCCCTCGAGGACCTTATTGAGGCAAGTCAGGGACGCCCTGTTCTTGTTGTCTACTGGTACCGCCATGACAGGGAGAGAATCCAGGAAAGATGGAAGAATGCGAGAGAACTCAGGACGAGTGAAGACATAGCCGAGTGGAACGAAGGAAAGATCGGGATAGCACTTCTCAATGCCTCATCCGGTCACGGGTTAAATCTTCAGAAGGGCGGTAACACCATTGTGTGGTTCTCGCTTACCTGGAGCCTCGAGCTCTACCAGCAGACTAATGCCAGGCTCTGGCGACAGGGACAGGAAGAGTCGAGTGTCTTCATCCATCACATTGTGGTGAAGGACACGATAGACGAGAGAATCCTCTCGGCACTGGAGAAGAAGAGGGAAGTGCAGGATGCGCTTCTTGAGGCAGTGAAAGCCGAACTGGAGGTGAAGGATGGACGTTAACAAGGCATACATGAACCTGATGTACGGAATTGTGAGAGCTGCAGTATCGGACTGGAAGAAGGCAGAGAGGATGCTTGAAAGAGATCCCGAGAACAGTGAAGCGAAAACGCTCAAGAAGGACTGTGAGGATTTCTTCTCAGGCGAGGAGTACGCGGACTACTACGCATACTCTGACGGAGGAATTCCCGAGGATATGATGGAGGCACTCTTGTGACAGCGAAAGAGTATCTCAATCAGGCGTTCTATCTTAACCGTCAGATAAAGGCGAAGGAGAAGAGGCTCGAGTGGCTGAGGGAGATTACTCCCGGGCCGAGTATGGTCTTTACGGAGGAAGCAAAGGTGAAGGGAAATCCAAGGAGCTCGGCAGTGGAGAATGCAGCGCTTCGCATTGTCGACCTCGAGGAGGAGATCTCATCCGATATCCTTCGCCTCGTAGAGCTCATCAGGGAGATTGAGGCGAAGATAAAACAGGTCGACTCAGCCGAGATGCGCACAATCCTCGAGATGAGATATCTCTCCTTCATGAGCTGGGAGGAGATAGCGGGACGGATGAGATATCACTCAAACCATGTGTTCTATCTTCACAGAAAAGCTCTTTCTCTGATTCATGTCTGACGGAAATGAGAAATTAAAGTAAAACACACTTGTTTCAAGTTTTTCACGCGCGGTATCCTATACTCGTGAAAAACCCAGGGCGGAAGATGAATTCTCATCCTCTCATTGGCGAACCTCCTTTATTTGTTTTCTGATAGCCCCGGACGTCGGGGTCTTACTTTTCATTTCCTGCGGAGTTCGCTATTCTTTGTGACCGGAAGCGAGGTTGAATATGGTACAGGGCAAACCGATTGTTGTTATCTATGAAGACGGAAGAGAGGAGGAGTTCCCCTCGACTGCAAACTGTGCCCTGGTGCTGAACGTGGCCTCCTCGACTGTGAGGAGAAAGAACAAGGCCGGAGAATCCCTCTTGTGGAACGGAGAGAAGATAAGGTTCCGTTTTAAGTGAACTGAGATATATCGGGAATGTTCGGTTCG
>CAVILL010000153.1:0-2497 GCA_963643635.1 Sphaerochaetaceae bacterium
GGTATATCAGATATATTCCTTATTGGGCGTAGTCTAAGTATCGCTATGTTTCGCACATCGATTAAAAAGAACTAAAAAAATGAATAAAACTATACGGTTTACCTTAAAATGTTTGAGATTGATGTGCATTTAAGGTGGTTTAAGTATCGCGCAAGTATCGCTATGTTTCGCAAAATTCAAAAACCTCTCGTTTACGGGACAGAATTCCTCGTTTGGGCAGAGGTTTTCATGTCGTTTTGCTCCTGTTTGCTATGCACTGCGTTGCAGATTACTCGGATTATCATGTGTCCTGATAACCGTACGGTGGATGTTCCTCCTCTTCTCATGAATTCCGTGGAACTTGCTCTGTCTGAACCCGTCTTTCTGCGCTCGTCTCAATGTTGAACAAAGAATCGCTCTTTGTCATAATCAGACCATGAGTGAAAACAACAATCAGTCTGCCCACTGGGCGGATATCATGGCGGATAAGATCATAAGGGAAAAGGGTGACAAGCCTTCCTATACCTGTGCCAGCGGCATTACGCCCTCGGGTACTGTACATATCGGCAACTTCAGGGAAATCATAACAGTCGAACTTGTTGTCAGATGCCTCAGGGAAAGAGGTAAGAACGTCAGATTCATCTATTCCTGGGACGACTACGATGTATTCAGAAAGGTTCCGAAGAACATGCCGGAGCCGGAGCTGCTGGCAACATACCTTCGTAAGCCCATCACGCTCGTTCCCGACACGAAGAAGCGCGCCGAGAACTACGCCCGCGGCAACGAAGTCGATGTCGAGAAGATTCTCCCCACCGTCGGAGTATTTCCCGAGTTCCTCTACCAGGCACAGAACTACAGAACCAACAAGTATGCCGAGGACATAAAGACGGCACTTGAGCACCGTGACGAGATAAGGGTTGCTCTCAACGAGTACAGGACGGAGCCCTTACCGGAGGATTGGTGGCCGGTATCCGTCTTCTCCTCCTTCACCGACAGGGACAACACGACTGTCACTGGCTGGGACGGAGCATACGGCATCACCTACCACGATGACGAACTCGACAGGACCGAGACTATAGATATCCGTACAACTCCCAACACGAAGCTCCCCTGGCGTGTTGACTGGCCGATGAGATGGACTAAGGAAGGGGTAGACTTCGAACCCGGCGGAAAGGACCACCTCACGGAGGGCGGTTCCTACGACACTGCGAAGAACGTCGTCAAGGTGTTCGGCGGTACGGCACCGGTATCGATGAGGTATGACTTTGTTAGACTGAAGGGAATGGGCGGCAAGATCTCCTCCTCCGGCGGAGAAGTCGCAGACCTCTACGACGTACTTGCAATCTATCCTCCCGAGATCGTGAGATATCTCTTCGTCGGTACGAAGCCGCAGAGCGAATTCGCAATCTCCTTCGACCTCGATGTCCTCAAGATCTACGAGGACTACGACAACTGCGAGCGTATCTACTTCGGTCTCTTACCGGTAAAGGAACAGAGAAAGGAGAAGGAGAAGAGAATCTATGAGCTCAGCCAGGTAAGCGACAAGGCCATCCCGACTGAGCCGGGCTATCAGATTCCGTTCCGCCACCTCTGCAACTACGTGCAGATCTACTCGGGCGACACGGAGAAGGTTCTCTCGAGACTCAGTGATGCAACTCCTTCCCAGAAGGAAAGACTCCGTGTCAGAATCGAGTGTGCGAAGAACTGGCTCAGGGACTATGCTCCGGATGAGTTCAAGTTCGCTCTCCAGACTGAGAACGATCCCCTCTACGAGGCAACCGAGAGTGAGAGAAAGGCTGTCAGAGACTTTGCCGGTTATGTCGAGAACTATCTCGATACTCTCTCCGAGAAGGAATTCTCGAACTATATCTACCAGGCTGCAGGAGACAACGGACTCGAGAACGCAGACTTCTTCAGAGTCATCTACACTGTTCTCATCGGCAAGGAGAAGGGGCCCAAGCTTGCAGGTTTCGTCAAGGCATGCGGCGCCGAGACAATCCTTCCGATTCTCAGAAGATACTGATTTCTCATCGTCTTCATTTATGCCCTGTTCCTTTCCCGGAGCGGGGCTTTTTTGTTTTCGAAGAGACTGGAAGAGAGAGGATTTCCATAATCCGGACGAAGGCTCCGGGAATCCATTTTTTCCGGAGATGGATGAAATGCGAGAACGGCTGCCCGGGTCGGGAAATCATCCTCTGTCAGATAGAGGGTATCGAAGGTATGTTCTTTGTATGGAACATTGAGAGGTCTGCCGTAACGGTGGTCTCTTTCAAGTGCTTTCTTTTCGAAGATGTCCAGTGTGTTCCTGTCGAGGTTATCGATTGCGACATCCGTTACAAGAAACTAATCCCATGTCAATCTTGATGCTCCCGCCCGGATTCCTTTTTCTGCTGTCATGCCGGTTTCTCCTTTACAGGTAGAAGCTGGCACGTTTCCTCAGAATGTAAAGATACGATTTCGGGACATTTTTTCTTCAGTTTCTGAACACCTTGTCGAGGATGATCGAGTTCTGTCTCCA
>CAVILL010000154.1:0-2390 GCA_963643635.1 Sphaerochaetaceae bacterium
AATGTACTTTTTTCTTTCGTTCTGCGTTCAAAATAATCCTTGGTTCCTATAACGATATCAACAGGCCTTTTTTACATAAAGAACGGAACCACAGGCTTTATCCAGTGCATCACTGATACTATACCCGTTCTGAATAACAGGATAAAAATCAGAATCACTTTCATCAGTATAGGTTCCTTCCGCAAAGGAACCGAATAGAATTACCTTAAGAGGATTGACCTGAGACACAAAGCATCCGGTCATTTCAGGGATATTATTCAGCGATTCAATATCTTTTATATTGTTCAGACTCTCTGCACCTGTCAGCAGGAAACCTCCTTGTATAGATGGAAAATGGAATTATCTATGGACATTATAAATACTCAAAATACTGTTTATAACTCTTGAATACTTCCTAGACAGAAAAATCAACATCTAAAACAGGTATACAACTTTATATTAGATTCCAATAACGGTATATTTTTTGATAATCTATATAAATTTCACCTCGTCAACTGCAAGCTTTCATACATATTCAACGATATCTTCCAGTTTCTTTCTTGCACTGTCGAATCTCTGAGGAGACTTCGCTTTCTCCCGTCCGGTATCTGCGTAACCGACGAGAAGGATGCTCACGATTTCAAGATTTCCGGGGATGCTGAATACCGATCTCAGTTCATCCGTCTTGAAGTTGCAGATCCAGCACCTTCCGAGTCCGAGAGAACGGGATTCCATCATCATATGGTCCGTCACGATTGTGCGTCGATATCCCGTCATACGGTCGTGTCCACGACCCGCCTTTCTCGACAGTGACGACGAGAACCAGAGGCGCTCCGTATGTGTTCGCACATCCTTTCAGCTTCTTCATCCCCTCATCGCTCTATTACGGGAATATGCCGGGGCTGTCTGTTGCATCCCGACGGAGCAACACGTCCAGCTTCGAGAATCTCTTGTATCTTCTCCTTTTCAACCTTCTCCGGTCTGTATGCTCTGACACTGTATCTTTTCCTTGCAAGCGATAGAAAATTCATTTACTCCGTCTACATTATGCTTATATTCTACTACGGGATGAAGATAAGCGCATTATAATACCCCGGCTGACCGAGGTATGTGTCTCAGTTGTCTGATGAAGGTCCGAGGAGCGAACCGCTTGTAACGGGAATCGGGCCGTACTGGTATGTTGACACGTATTTACCGTCCCACTTCCCGATTTCCTCGCTCTTCACCTCGAGTTCCCTGAGGGCAAGTTCAACTTCGAGATTTTCCGCAAGCTTGCTGTTGTAGTAGGCTTCGGCATCTGCGGCAACCTTCTTCGCCTCAGCTTCCAGCTTTGCTGTCTCAAGCTTGGTCTCGGCTTCGATGAGGGCCTTCTCCTTTTCGGCATTGGCTCTGATTATCGTAGCCTCCTGCTCAGCCTGGGCTTCCTTGATCTGCTTCTGGGCTTCCTGGGTTGTAATCTGAAGTTCCTGTTCGGCAATCTTGACCTGCTGGGTCGTCTTCATCGTCTCGGCTATCTGCTCGTCGAATGCCGGGCTCCAGTCCCAGTTCGATATCGCAATCTGGTTGATCACTATCGGGTAGATGCTCATCTTGCTCGTGAGCGAGGAGGATATCTCCTGTGATATCTTCTCCTGGTTCTCGACGATTTCGTAAATCGTATACTTACCCACCGATTCCTTGACGGATGCAAGCATCGTCTTCTCTATCGCACTTCTGAGGGACGACTCCGTGTATTTCGTGACGGCATCGTAGAGCCGGGATTCGTCGTATGTCCAGAAGACATCGGCAGTGAGGCCGACTGTCTGCATGTCGTTGGTTACCGCTCCGTCAGAACCTATCGAGAAATCTATCTCGTAGTTGACCGGTGCAAGCGAATACTTCCTTATTGTCTGAGCAAACGGAACCTTGAAATGGAGACCGGGATTGAGCACTTCCTCCCCCGCCTTTCCGAATGTGACCATGATTCCCCTTTCCGTGGTTCCGACAGTGGAGAAACAGTTGAAAACGATGAGTACTGCGACAAGGGCGCAGACAGCGATGATGATTAGCTTCTTCATTTCATCTCTCCTTCACACTAAAGATAAGTACAGAGAAGCCGGAAGAAAAGGGCGAAGGAGGCAGGTTGCAGTAAAAATGCAGAGAAATGCCCCGGACAACCGGGGCACTGAGCGTATAACTTGTTATTTCAATCAGTTATCTGACTTGACTCTCTCGTCGCCTTCGTTGAGAAGCTTCTCGAGGAGGTTTGCAGGATCCCTGAATCTCTCGAGGAGAATCATTGCTGCAATTACGTACGGCTTGTAGGAAGCCTGCTTGTAGAGGGGTTCGATGTATCTGTCGAAGACGGAAGCGTCAACCTCACCTTCCTTGCAGGAGACACCTGTGATGTCTGCGGGGAGGCAGTGCAGGTA
>CAVILL010000155.1:0-2318 GCA_963643635.1 Sphaerochaetaceae bacterium
CCTCCTTATGTCTTTCTATATCTATAATATCATACGGAAGGAGAAATCCGGCAAGGGATTTTCCTCCTCAATGACAGAATCGATATATCCATAAGAGCAGGGGAGACTGTTCAGGCGACAAGGTTCCTTACCCAGATTCTCTTCTTCACTAGGATGTATCCCATGACCGACTTGATTATATCCGTACTCTGAACGATGAGGTATATCCATACGACGGAGAGGGAGGTGTATCTGCTGACGATGAAGCCCGTCGGAATACCCACCGCCCAGAGGAATGCGGAGTCGAATATAATCGTAATCCATACCCTTCCTCCCGAACGCAGCGTGAAGTACGTCGCGTTCTTGTAGGCAAAGAGGGGAAGACATACCGCTTCTGCTATTATGAGATTCCTTGCAACCTCCCTTACGCCTTCACTCGTGTTGTAGAGTTGCGGGAAGAGTGGAGCTACCGCACACATGAGAATTGCCGAGAGAGTACCGACGGTAACGGAGAAGACTATGAGCTTGCGGTCAGTATCGACAGCCTCCTCGATCTTTCCCGCTCCGAGGAGCTGACCGATTATTATCCCTATTGCATTGCCGACGGCAAGGAAAGAGACGTTGAAGATATTGAGGAGAACCGACGAGATGTTGTAGCCCGCAACGGCATTGAGACCGCGGGTGGAGTAGCACTGGACGAGAAAGGTCATTCCGAGACTCCACATCGTTTCGTTCATTATGAGAGGGAATGCTGCCTTTATTATCTGCAGGAAATCCTTCTTCGGAATGAGAATCTTCTTATAGAGCCCGGTGAAGAACGGATACTTCTCCTTCTTCCTCTGAGATACCACCACGATTATCGCGGCCTCGACGTAGCGGCTCATGACCGTTGCTACTGCAGCGCCGACGACGCCGAGGCGCGGGAAGCCGCATTTACCGTATATGAGGAAGTAGTTGAAGACGAGGTTCGTCGCAATTGCATAGAGCCCTGCCTTCATCGGGAGAATCGTCTCACCGCTCTCCCTGAGAGTCGAGGCATAGACCTGGCTGAGAGTATATGCGGGGAGACCGAAGAGCATGGTGTTGACATAGAGCTTTCCGTAGTTCAGCGTTGCCGGGATATCTCCTCCGTCGTCGGTACCGGTTAAAAAGAGGGAAATCAGCTCTCTACCCCAGAGAAGGAAGACGACAGTGCAGATGAGAGTACCCAGGTACCCAAGCATGAGCTTGAAGCGGATTGTTATCTTTATGCCCTCGTCATCCTTCTTCCCGAAGTACTGTGCTCCGTATATTCCTCCTCCGGATACGACACCGAATATTACGATGTTGTAGACGAATATGAGCTGGTTCGCAATAGATACTCCGCTCATCTCCTCGGTGCCGATACGGCCGACCATTATGTTGTCCAGGAGAGAAACGAAGTTGGTGAAGCCGTTCTGTATCATGATGGGGAGGGCTATTGCCAGTACCATGGAATAGAATGCCTTGTCCCCGATGTATTTATGTTTACTCATAGCCGTAGATTTTATGGAAAAAGAGAAACAAAGTGAATATGATTTATTCATGGACACAGTAACACTCGGAAAAACAGGAATAACGGTCTGCCGCAACGGCTTCGGCGCACTCCCCATACAGCGTATCAGCGACGCTGACGCAGTATACCTTGTAAGAAAGGCATATGAGGGCGGCATCACATTCTTCGACACTGCCCGTGCCTACACGGACAGCGAGCACAAGCTCGGCCTTGCACTCAAGGGCATAAGGGATAAGGTATATATCGCAACGAAGACGGCATCAACAACAGTCGAGGGAGTGAAGACGGATCTCGAGACATCCCTGAGGACACTCGACACCGACTACATCGACATCTACCAGTTCCACAACCCCTCCTTCTCTCCAAAACGCGATAGTGATATCTACCAGTACCTCGTTGAGGCAAAGAAGGAAGGAAAGATAAGGCACATCGGAATAACGAATCACCGCCTCGACGTCGCAAACGAAGCAATCGAGAGCGGACTCTACGAAACGCTGCAGTTCCCGTTTTCCTATATCTCGGGAGATAAGGAACTCGAGCTCGTGAGAAAGTGCAGGGAGCACGGCATGGGCTTCATAGCAATGAAGGGACTCTCGGGAGGCTTACTAAATAACAGCAGGGCATGCTATGCCTTTATGTCTCAGTTCGATAACGTACTTCCGATCTGGGGTGTACAGAGGGAGAAGGAGCTCGACGAATGGCTGAGCTACAACTCCAATCCTCCTACGCTCACAGCAGACCTGAGGAAGATAATCGAAGACGACCGCAGGGAACTCTCCTCGGAGTTCTGCAGAGGCTGCGGCTA
>CAVILL010000156.1:0-2288 GCA_963643635.1 Sphaerochaetaceae bacterium
TATAATCGACCTATGAGACGAACAGACAGAGAAGTTAAGGATATTAACGGCATCTACGACATACTCTCGAGATGCAGGATAATCAGACTCGCAATCAACGACACCCCGCAGCCCTACATTGTGCCGATGAACTTCGGTCTCGAGATGGCTGACGGAAGAATCGTCATCTACTTCCACAGTGCCACGGTCGGACACAGGACCGAGCTCCTCGAGAAGGACAACAGCGTCGCAGTCGAAGCCGACCTCTACTACAAGGTCGAGGAGACGGAAGGCGGTATCACCCAGAGATACGAAAGCGTCATCGGCTGCGGTAAGGCCGAGAAGCTCACGGAAATCCCCGACAAGGTACACGGCCTCAAGATAATGCTTGGTCAGTACACGAAGGAAGAGCATGAAGTCGAGAAATGCAAAGGCCTCTCACGCTGCGACGTCTACCGCATCGTCCTCGACGAAGTCACGGGAAAGCACAATCTTTCCTGATTCTTCCAGAATCCAGACTGTACTTCGACGATAGTCTTCCTCAGCTCGGGGAAAGGCCCGACAACCTTTATCGGCTTCTGACCAGATGCGAGAATCGTCCTCGAAGGGATATTGAATGTCGGGTTCTTCTCATCGTCTCCCGTCATTTCAAGAAGCTCCTTCTCTGTCACAGCATAAACGATTCTTCCGATATTGGACCAGTATATTGCACCAGTACACATACAGCACGGCTCGAAAGTGGTGTAGAGAGTACAGTTCCACAGGAAATCCTTACTGTAGAGCTGACTTGCCTTCGATGCCAGCATTCTCTCCGCATGCGCAGTGGCATCGTGAAGAGTTATCTCCTCGTTACCCTGCCTCAGAAGAATATTCCCGTCCTTATCTGCAAGTACCGCTCCGAACGGGGTATTACCGTTCTTCCTCGCCTCCTCTGCAACTCTGTTCGCTTCAAGAAGAAGTTCAATGTCCGTCATACAGGCCTCCTCTCTTCATTATCCGGGAGAATATGAGATAATGAAAGCATGAAAAGCATAGTTGTCACCGGTGCCCGTGGAGGCATGGGAAAAGCATTTGCAGAAAAGGCGGCAGAGAAAGGCTACCTCGTCTTCGCGCTCGATATCTCCCCGGCGGATGAAAGCGCAAGCACAAACATCATTCCCATCGTCTGTGATATCACAAACGAGTCGAGCCTTAATGCGGCAGCAGAGGAAGTACGGAAGGTTACGGACAGAGTCTATGCCGTCGTGCACTTCGCGGGAATCTACATCCTCGACTCTCTCGTCGAGATTGCACCTGAAGACTACGAGAGAATATTCCGCATCAACGTATACGGCCCCTACCTTGTGAACAGAACCTTCGTCCCGCTGATTGAGAAAGGAAGCAGAATACTAATCGTGACAAGCGAGCTCGCTCCTCTCCCCACTCTTCCCTTCACCGGTCTCTACGCCGTCACAAAGGCCGCTCTCGACAGATATGCATTCTCTCTCCTTATGGAGCTCCAGCTTAAGGGAATATATGTATCTGTAATACGTCCGGGAGCAGTGAAAACGAAGATGATAGACAAGTCCACCTCGGACCTCGAGAGATTCTGCAGGGAAACGAAGCTCTACAGAACGAATGCTTCACGCTTCAGGGCCGTAGTCGACTCCGTTGAAAGCAGAGCTGTCGAACCGGATGTTCTTGCAGAGAAGGCACTCTCAATCATTGAGAAGAGAAAGCCGCGCTTCGCATACACCATCAACAACAACCCTCTCCTGAAGCTGACGCACATATGTCCGAAGAGACTCGAACTCGGAATAGTGAAGCGCATTCTCAGCTGAACGGAAGAGATGCGCTGATTCTCTGAAGCATCGCGACGGAATTCATGGCTCCGGACTATAGCGATGTATCCCAAAGCTGCTCTTCGACATCAGACACGGCAGAGAAGTCGGAAGTCAATGCCCCCCGGACGCAGTACATCCCGTCACTCAGGACGGTAATCATCACGATTCCATCCTTCTCTCCCGCAGATCTCAGTAACATTACATCTCATCATCTCTCTCATCCTTCAGCGGTCCGGACAACATAATATTCGACGTGAAAGACAATTCCACAGGAGGCAGAGGATGGTGACCTCCCGACGGTGTTAGCGCCCTTCGGAGGAAGCTGGAGCTGCACATACCGCGCATACTTCACAAACAGAACCACTCCAGTTAGTCTCTTCTCATCCGATGAGATAAAGGAGACCGAGAACTCCTCAGAGACGAGTATGACCTTCCCTTCTATGGTGATATAACAAACTTCTGCGACTATGGAGAAGGAACCTGAGC
>CAVILL010000157.1:0-2269 GCA_963643635.1 Sphaerochaetaceae bacterium
GCGCATAGTCTCTGCCCTAAATTCGACTGGCATAAAGGCATCAGTATCTTCCGACCCGGGCCGCTATGTCTGCAACTGCGTCTACTACAACTCACTCGCTCTCGGAAGAAAAGCTCTCTTCGTCCATCTTCCGACAGAGGAGAACCTCCCCGTTGCTAAAGCCCTCGAAGCGGTGGAAAAGATAATCGGGGAGCTCAGGGCTCAAGAAGAATCTCTCTGACGCTCTCTATATCCTCCTTATCCACTCCGCTTGAGATAAGGAAGTTCTCTATGCGCTCCGAGAGCGTCTCTCCGGGGTACCTGTCCATGTACTTTATATAGTCACGGATATCATTCGGGGTCCTCATTACCGATATCCCGGCAAAATTCGAAAGAAGGTAATCCCTGTAGAGGTCCTCCTCCCTCACTCCCAGGAGTCCGTTCACGAGGAAGGCCGCAACTCCCGTTCTGTCGGTTCCTATCGAGCAGTGGAAGACGAGGGGATAGTTGTCCTCGTCGGCGAGTATCCTGAAGAAATCGGGAAGAACGGAGATATTGAGCACAAGATAACTGCCGCCGCTCTTCATCGGAAGGTGGATATACTTCACTGTCTCTCCGATTACGCTCTCTTCGAGCCCTCCGTACTCGTTGTCCCTACTGTCTCTCAGGTCCAGCTCCGTCCGGAGAGAGAGGTCATCGACTACTGTCCTCCGTCCCTTCCCCGTAATAAGAGGAAGAGCCGTCCTGTTCTCGCTGAAGCGGGCGGAGCGGTAGAGAAGAGCCTCTCTCACTCTCTTTCCGCTCTCAGTCATCCATCCCCCGATATCTCTGAAGTTGGTGACACCGTCAACGGAGATAAGACGCGGTGCGTGATCCGATACCGTGAAGGATCCCGTCTCTCCCGTCTCCTCGACACGCCAGAAGTAATCCGTACCCGTGTAGAGGTTCTCGAGTGATATGCAGTTCGTCTCAGTCACGTAAACCTTCGTGGAAGAGAAATCCTCATCAGTCGAAAGAAGGAAGGTATAAGGCTTGTCGTCACCCTTCCACGTTATGACGACGGGAACACATCTGCTGAGTTCCTCATGGCCCTTTGCATATACCGAGGCCAGCTCATACGGTCCCTGAAGATACTCCTCCGTCTTCGCGGGGTGGATATCATAGACGACAGACGATGTCGAACACGACGAAAGAACGGCAAGAAACACCGTAAACAGGATGATGGAAATTCTTCTCATGAAAAGAGGATAACACGGAAGAATCAGAAGGGCGAGCGTAAAGAAACCTGTATGCACGGCATCAAGCCAGCTCCCGTTAAGGGCAGAAAGGACAAGGAGGTCTCATCCGGACGCTCTCCTTCTGTCTTCAGAGAAGAATATAGTTCTTTGAGGAAAACAAGGCAGGAGTTTTCAATAGGCATTTTAATATTCATTAAATATTTCTTAAAAAGAGACATATCAGGAAACCATCACTGTCACGCCTTTCCTTCTCCCCGGCGTCTTCCTTTTTCTTCCAGAACAACCTCTGTCAAAAACACACCAGGCACTGTCCCATTCTCCCGGATTGTATTCGCTACGTCTGATTACTGTGAGAGCTTTTTCACCAGGATATCGGTAAAACCGTAATCTATTTGTACTGAAGAAAGCCGTCATTCAACAGAAAGAACCGGTCCTCGAATATCTCTTCAAGAACCTTCTCACAGGGAACTCTCAGATAGGTATTTATGCTTTCGGAAGCAAGAACGTAAAATGTCTGTTGTGAATAGTGCCTGCAGAACTCGACATATGACTGAATATATGGACCAGCACTTGTTGCATCCCAGTTCTTTTCTCTTCGTAGCCACAGAAACGCAGAGAGTATATTCACACACTTTGCATTGTGAAAATTCACTGCGCCCTTCCTTGCATCTCTGTCATCGGAACAGAATACATACAGCTGTTCTGCAGCAGTCTTGAACGCTATCGCCTGCAGAAGAACGAATGTCTTTACTTCTCCGAGTCCGGATCCTCTTTCCATAGTTCTGTCTGATGCATGCAGGGATGCAGCAAAAGCCTCAATAGAAATCTCTTTTTCAATCTGAGAATCAACAATATCATACCTTGAAAACAAATCAGAACCTAAAAACCTGCAGGCACTCTCAAGAAATGACATATAGAGGTTCACAGCAACACGGCTTTCTCTTCCTTCGGCCAGCATCTTGATTATGTCTGCATCACTGAATCTGATAATCAGACACCTGTCTATGCATCTCTGAACATATTCGAATGCCGTAACACTGTGTTTTCTTAAT
>CAVILL010000158.1:0-2228 GCA_963643635.1 Sphaerochaetaceae bacterium
TGCCTCCCTTGTAGTTGTCGACGATTCCGCTGAGCGTCGCGATGACGATGAGAATGACGAAGTACCTGTTCGAAAGAAGAGCCTTCATCTGATCCCTGAGCGGAATCTTCGTCTCGTCGAGGGATGAATACTCGACTGCAACATCCTCGGTGACACGCTCGCGTGTATAGAAATACTCGAGAAGGAGAAGAGGAACAGCCGAAGCGGAAAGGATTATCATCAGCACGGGGTAGCCGTTGATGTCCTTCTCCAGCCAGAGCGGCAGCAGCACCATGTTGAAGACCATTCCTATCACAATACCCGAGAGGAGCGTCCAGCTCATCTTTCTGATGAACGAGATCTTCGTCTTCTCCTTCGAGTCCCTTGTGGTGAGGGAGCAGATTGTGTCCCTGAAGAGATAGAAATACGACGATCCCACCGTGTGGTAGCAGATGAGAAGGAAGAAGAAGTAATACCAGTAGGCTTCCCCCATCGTCTTTGTTCCGGGGAAGAGGAAAATCAGAGAGCCGATGATTATCGAGACAAAGCCGAATATGAGATGCCAGGGTCTCATCCTGCCCTGCCTCGACTGCGTATGCTGAATAAGCCAGCCGTTGAGAAGCCCGGTCAGCATTGCGAGTACCTTTGCCGCCGTCATCACGACTTCGTAGACGGAACCCATCTTCTGGATCATTGCGATGTTGTCCACCCCGTAGATGGCTCCCGTCTGCTGTGTGAAGAACTTCTCGACAAGTGCGGCAATCGTATTGACTACGAATATGAGTCCGAGAGGCCCCACGAGATGCCCGAGTACCAGCTCCTTTGTCGATATGTTCTCCGTCCGGGCCCTGCTGTCCATGAAAGGTCTCTCGAAGAGTCCCTTCGAGAGAAGCTTTACTCCGCCTTCATCCCTTTTCATCACTGTACCTCCAGTTCTATTGTAACCGGATCCACCCCGGCTGATTTGAATGTCACTCTGCTTTTTCCCGCCTTCCTTCCCTTTCCGAACACGGCAAGGAGACGCCCCCGGTATGAAACATGATGGCTCTCCTGAAACGTCTCGTCCGTCTTGTAGAGGGCAGAGCCGAACCCGAGGAGGGAAATGTCCCCCTCCGTCTCTGCGTCAACCCGTTCTTCGACAGAAGGAAGCCACAGTCCGTCATCGTCCGTGAATTCGACAGTTACGAAGGAAAGGTCATCCGTATCCTTTCTCAGAAGAGTCCTTGAGGGTGTCACTCTCAGCTTTCTCCCACCCCTTCCGGAGGAAAGAGACGACATGGAGATCACACTGCCGTCTTCATCGAGAGCCTCGGCCGTGAGTGTCCCGCTCTCCCACCCGGCATTGAAGAGCGTCCTGAAGTTCTCGAGCTTTCTGACACCGACCGTTCTTCCGTTGAGAGAGAGTCTGACCTTCTTCCCCGGAGAATAGACTTCTATGACGGCGGGAATGTGTTCCGAGCCCGGCCAGGCCCAGGAAGGAACGGCATCGGTGAACTGCCACGAGCCCTTCGATGGACGCTCTGAAGCATGGTTGAGTGGACGCACTGCGATATAAGGTTCCGTTCTCAGGCCCCAGACGACTCTCATGAAGCCCATGGATGCAGTCTCGAAGCCCAGGATATCTATCATGCCCTGGTTTGCAAGAAGCGGAAGCCCCTTATAGGAATGGTACGTCCATCCCATGCATACCTCGCCGATGTAATCCCAGGCCGCCCAGACGAAGTCCCCGACAAGCTGGGGATACCTCTTCACTCTCTCCCAGTTGTACGGAAGATCCGATACAAACGTCTCGGACCCGACCATCATCCTCGAGGGATATTTCTCCACATCATAGTCATAACGCGAGGAAGCGTAGTTGAGGCCGGTTATGTCGAGCGCTGATGCGGCGGGAGACAATGCCCTGTCGCCGCGTCTTCCCCCGGCCATGAAGAACATGAGCTTCCCCAGTTTCTGCGTAAGGGCATTGAAGAACGCCGATCCGGATTTCTTCTCCCTGTAGCCCTTCCTGCCTTCCAGAGGCTCCGCCCTGTATTCGCCTTTGTCCCTGTAGACACCCATCCCCATCTTCGAATAGACGTTCAGGAGTACGTTGATGCCTGCGGTCACGGGACGCGAGGGGTCGAGGGAGTGAACATACTCCGTCATCTTCCGGCAGACCTCCACGCCCCTGTCCTCTGCCGTTTCGCTCACTTCATTGCCGGTTGAATACATGATGACACAGGGATGGTTTCTCGAGGATTCGACCATCG
>CAVILL010000159.1:0-2172 GCA_963643635.1 Sphaerochaetaceae bacterium
TACACGACTTCCAATCGTGCACCTTCGACCACTCGGACACCTTTCCAATACGAACAGAGAAGAGTTTATAGGAAACTTTTCTCTGTGTAAATACTCACTTCGCCTCTTTCTTCATGCTGAGAGCATGGTTTTTGATGGCTGCGAACGATTCGTCGCTGATTGCATGCTCCATTCTGCATGCATCCTTTGTCGCCGTCTCTGGGGCGACTCCGAGTGAAATCAGGAGATCCCGGATTGTTACGTGACGCTCGTATGTCTTTTCGGCAATCGCCTTTCCCGCGGGGAGAAGCGTAAGATCCCCGTTCCTGTTCATTTCTATGTATCCCTCGGCTCTGAGGTTCTTCATTGCAACCGAAACGCTGGGCTTCGTTATTCCGAGATGTTTTGCAACATCGATTGAACGGGCGTGGCCGTTCTGTTCGGAGATGAACAGAATCGCTTCGAGGTAATCCTCGGCAGATTCTCTTATTACCATTTAATACTCCTTTTCCTCTTGATAGATAATTTAAGTATAAAAGCGTCAGCTTTCAAGTTGGAGTTTCCTTTTTCTTCCGAAAAACATGTTCCCGGGGGAAATACGGGTTCCTCTGCAGTGTATTCTGTAGAATAATTCACACTCGAAGAAAAAACCGCCTCGTATTCTGAGACGGCGGGAAACGGAAAGAGGGGGATTCGAACCCCCGAAGAGTTGCCCCTTGCTTGATTTCGAATCAAGTGCCTTCGACCGCTCGGCCATCTTTCCAGAAGTGATTATATTGTTTTTTTCTTCTTTCTTTCTAGTCCCCTTATTCACTCTTCTCAAGAAGAATTCTGAAGACGTCATGAAATGAGTAGAAGGTGAAGACGGGGAAGGTGATGTCTGCTCTCTCCTTCGTGAAGGCTATGTACGTGATATTCTCGTTTTTTCTTATGAGATCAGCCCTTCTTCTGAGGGTGTCAATCACGCCGGGAGGAGATATGCCTCCTGCCGTATATTTGCATTCGCAGACAACGAGGCCGCTGTCCATCGTACGCGCCGCGATGTCTATTTCTTCTTCTTCCTCTCTGGTTGAAGGATTGCCACCCCGCCATCGTCCTTCCTCCGTAATTATCCTTCCCTCGAGAATCAGCGTTACCCGACCAGTCACCGGATTCGGACTGCATCCGGTCGGTCCACCTTACACGAGGATCCCTGCATTCCCTGTAATCGAGGAAGTATGACGGCATTATGCGGGTTATGATGTACTCCTCGGAGAACATCAGCATTCCCGTGATAGTCGGATGGACTTTGTCATCTTCGTCGCTGAGAGCTGCGGCACCTGTCTTCACGAGGTATTCCTCGTTCTTCAGTTTGAGCCGGGGGTGGCCGGGCCTGCAGGCCTCATGAAGCCTGCGGTATGTTGTTATGGTGCTGTCCGGAAGGTCCGGGAGGGAGAACGACGTAAGAGTCTTCGTGTCGTAAGACAGTCGTCCCGTATCGCGGATCATTGCCTGTATCTCATCGATGGTGCAGCGGTAGTCACCTTCGTAGTTTCTTTTGTAGGTCCCCTCGTTGATGCTGTTGTTTATGTATATCGGTCTTAGTTCGAGGCGTGCGCGCGGAACGTTGATGATGAAGGCCGTCTTTCCGTTGTCGAGGCTGAGTTCGGTGAAGTCGCTGTCGCTGAGGATGTTCCTTGAAACCTTCTGCCTGTTGTTGATGGTGTTCCGGAACGCCTTCCGGAGTGCGGGGGCATCATCGAGGCCGGTGAGGCGGAGATCCCCGTCCTCTCCTTCGGTTACGCCGAGGAATATGCGGCCTCCGTTCGTATTTGCGAATGCTGAGTAGGTCTCCCAGACGGATGCGGACAGACCGCCGCGGGCGCTTTTGGATTCGGTCTGATGGTCTTCACCTGTCAATGCGGGCTGAATGATGCTGGTGTTCTGAATGTCAGTCGTGTTCATCATTGATGGCTGTCTCCGGCGGATTTACGCATGAAAACGAAGTTCCTTATGCTGGAGCTTCCGCTTCTATATAAGCGTACCGGACAAGAATTCACTTGAAAACATCACTTTGTAGCTATTCGGGGACAGAATGGTCGAAAAAGAGAGGGAAGACTTACGCCTTCCCTGTATCTTCTTTCCTTCAATCGCTACGAGACAAAGAGGATTCGAACCTCCGACCCTCAGTTCCGCAAACTGATGCTCTATCCA
>CAVILL010000160.1:0-2162 GCA_963643635.1 Sphaerochaetaceae bacterium
CTTGTGGAGATTTTACAATTATCTTCTCTGAAACTTTGACAATTTTCCGTTTTTCCGTGCTTAAGAAGTATGAGTAAAGATAAATTCAGATCAAGCGGCGGGAAATGGAGTGTTCTTCTTTTTGCTGTTCTTCTTGTTTCCTGTTCTGCGGGAATCGATACGGAGGTTACGGTATCTCTGTTTTCGGATCCGACGTGGGAACAGGTGACGGGAGAGAGCATGTGGTACAAGCTGAGGTACTTCGACGGAGAGAGCGTGCACACGGAATATCTGGGGGCGGGGGAGTCGGAGATCACCGTAACCGTGTCGCCGTCGTCGCTTTCAGTCTTCGCCCTCTATCCTCTGGGAGATCTGTCTCCCTTCGGAGGGTTCCGGGAGGGCGGAGAGAGAAAAGTATACCTCGATGCCCAGTCGGGATACTTCGCCCAGATGCTGATTGAGGCTGCCGAGACCATGCCGCAGGCCGTGAAGGAGGTATCCGTCGCGGCAGTAAGAAAGTACAACCCCGACCTCGGGGCCGTAAGGAGGGATACCTTCCTTACGTCTCTCTATGCGGGAACTCTTACGGAGGGGAAGCTTGCGCTCTCGAAGAAGTTCAGTGTTCCTCTTGACGGTGTATTGTCGGGTTACTGGGTAAGTCTCTTCTCGCACTCGGCGTCCTTTACACTCAACGGCACGGGAGACGGGAAGACGATTTCCCTTCTCCCGGGGATATGGTACTACCTCAATACGGAAAGGAAGATGATTCTCGAGATTGTGATATCGGACGAGGGGGAATACTGGGTAAAGCACAAAGCCCAGCCCAAATGGAGTTGATACCCCTTCCCATTCGTCTTAAAATCCTGTTATGGAATCATTGAGAGAACTCTACAGAATCGGTTACGGTCCCTCCTCATCCCATACGATGGGACCCAGGAGTGCAGCTGAAAGATTTTTAAGGGAACACCCCGAAGTGAAGAGCGTCAGGGTCGAGCTCTACGGCTCGCTTGCCGCGACGGGTAAGGGGCACCTTACAGACAAGGCAATCCTCACCGTCATGAACGACAGCGGTGTGGAGAGTGAGATTGTCTGGTTTCCCGCTGTCTTCAAGCCGTTCCATCCCAATGCCGTCACATTCATATCCGGTGACATTTCAGATACCTACTACTCCGTCGGCGGAGGAAAGATAATCAAGGAAGGCGAGAAGGGAGAGGCTGACGACACGGTCTACCCCGAGCTTGTCCTCGGCGACATGGAGAAGATGCTCAACTACTGTGACTACCACGGCTACCAGATGTGGGAGGTTGCAGTCGAATACGAGGGAGAGGGTATTCTCGACTACGCAGGCGAAGTCTGGGATGTGATGAAACAGGCTATCCGCAGGGGCCTCGAGAATGAAGGTGTTCTCCCGGGCGGCCTGAAGCTTCAGAGAAAGGCCTGCCTCTCGCACGCAAAGTCCATCGATTTTGCGGGAAGCCTCGGTAACACTTCCCGTGCCCTCTCCTATGCTCTCGCAGTCAGTGAGGAGAATGCGGGCGGCGGCAGAATCGTTACGGCTCCCACCTGCGGAAGCTGCGGAGTTCTGCCGGGTGTTCTCTATTACCTCCAGCAGGAGTACAGGATTCCCGAGATAAGAATACAGAGAGCAATTCTCACTGCAGGACTTGTCGGCAACATCGTCAAGTCCAACGGTTCGATAAGCGGTGCCGAAGTCGGATGCCAGGGAGAGGTGGGAGTAGCGTGCGCCATGGCGGGAGCTGCGGCTACACAGCTTCTCGGAGGATCGGTGCATCAGGTCGAATACGCTGCGGAGATGGGGCTCGAGCATCACCTCGGCCTTACCTGCGACCCTCTGATGGGACTAGTGCAGGTTCCCTGTATTGAACGTAATGCAATGGCCTGCATGAGAGCCATCGACCATGCTTCCTTTGCTCTCATGAGCGACGGCAGACACAAGGTAAGCTTTGACGATGTCGTCGAAGTGATGATGGAAACGGGTACAGCCATTCCTTCCCTCTATCGTGAGACGAGTAAGGGGGGGCTGGCGAAGGTTGTCGAGAGCGACGGAGACTGATAACCTCGCATATAACCCGACTAATTCCCGTCGTCTTGAAAGGGGATTAGCATAAACACCATGGACCAGAACACACTCCAGGATTCGATAGACGACCTCAAGGATCTTT
>CAVILL010000161.1:0-2161 GCA_963643635.1 Sphaerochaetaceae bacterium
TGAATAGGTCTTCTCATACCAGGCTTCGGCATTCTCCTTCGATATATGTCTATCCCGGGGTTTCGACCTGTCCAGGACCTCCCTAAACTAACATAATCCCATCCAATTGCAAATCCAAGAGAAAGATAGCCCCGGAAAAAGGGGCATTCATTATGCAAAATGTTCGGAAAATAGTTGCACGACGTTCAGCGACGTTCTATACTGTAGGAGAGGTGAAAATATGTACGTACATGCAATGCCGGTCGGAAAGGAAAACAGAAAGAAACTCGTTCTTCTTCAGAGCTACAAAGGTGAAGACGGAAAAAGACGCACCAGGCAGATAGAAGATTTCGGTTATACAGATGAACTGGAGAAGGAATACGGGGAGACCTACCTCGAGCATTTCAAGAAAATTGCAGAGGAAAGAACCCTGGAAGAGAAGAACAGGGAACGGTATGTCACAGTGACGCTCGACAAATGGGAGAACATGGCGAAGGAGTATGGTGATGACAAGAAGGTCATGTATTACAAGCCTCTGGGGTACGCCTACATCTCGAAGATCATAAGTGTTCTCACCCTGGACAGGTTCGTCGACAACAGAAGGAAGAATCTGGACATCGAGTACAATCTTACGAACCTTCTGAGGCTGTACATATATAAGAGGATACTCGACCCGGGAAGTAAGCTCGACGACTGGAAGAACAGGAAGCAGTACGGGAAGAACATGGAATTCGCCATCAATCAGATGTATTCGGGGCTTCAGCAGCTGGGAAAGTGGAAGGAGCCGATGCTGGAGATGCTGAATACGAAGATCAAGGAGAAATTCGACAGGAAGAACGGTTTTGCATTCATGGACGGCACAAACGTGTACTACGAGATAGAGGATGAGGACGGCTTCAGGATGTACGGGATGTGCAAGGAGGAAAGGAGCCTCCCGATAACCCAGATAGGCCTTCTCATCGACAGCAACGGCATTCCGATGAGCTACGACATCTATGCGGGGAACACCAACGACTGTACGATGCTGCGGCCTGCGATGGAGAGAACGAGGACGGAATTCGGTCTCAAGCACATGATTTACGTTGCTGACAAGGGCTTCTATGACGGAAAAAGCTTTGCCGACTGCATAATGAACCATGACGGATATGTAATAAGCAACTCAATCAGAGGTACGAAAATTGACGGAGAATTGAGAAAGAAAGTTCTCGACAGGTCCGGCTACCACTGTTTTGACAAGAACGGAAAGGAACAGAAGGAGTATGAGGATGGAGAGACAATCTACATGTACAAGACAATCAACGATCCGGGGGCTCTCAACGTAGTAGATGAGAACGGTAAGAAGAAGAAAGTCCAGGGTACCGGACGTTACGTGATAGCCTACTGGTCTCTCAACTACTCTCTGAGAGCCAAGAGAGACAGACAGAAGACTCTGGAGAAGGCGATGGAGAAGAGTCATACGAACTCCAAGAGCAAGATAGACAACAACTACGGTTCAAACGGATATTTGAAGACCGAAGTCTACGACAAGGACGGCAAGGTTGTCGAGGATTACGAGGCGAAGGTCAAATACGACCAGAAGAAGGTAGATGAGGAAGAGAGCATGGACGGATTCTATCTCATAGAGACGAATCTTGCGGGAAAGGGATGGTTCGATGACGACAGGCCGTTCGAGGATGGAGAGGATTCGAGATGGCGGGAGGACTGGGGAATGCTGCAGCTCAACAGGGAGCTGAGCGCCCTCGACATTGTCGACATCTACGGAGAGCTGTGGAAGATAGAGGATTCCTTCAGAGTTCTGAAGTCCGATCTGAACATGAGACCGGTGTATGTCTTCACTAGAGACAGTCTTGAAGGACATTTTCTGATCTGCTTCCTCTCTCTTCTTGTTCTGAGGCTGATACAGCGTCAGACGGGATACAGATACACGATGAATGCTCTTCTGGATGCTCTGAGGAACTTCGGAGTCAACAAGACATGCGAAGGCGTTTATTCGACGACCTATTACAGTCAGGTGATAACCGATCTGAATCTGAGCATGGGGCTGCACTTCAATCAGAGGCATTACAGCGACGGAGATTTCAAGAGGCTTTTCGGGGAGACGAGAACGGCGGAACTGCCGGAGGCGGAGATATGTACAACAAATGCATGGTTGGCCTGAGGCATCTGAAGGGATATGTACAAC
>CAVILL010000162.1:0-2134 GCA_963643635.1 Sphaerochaetaceae bacterium
CAGCGACAGCAAACAAGAAACTGAGATGCACGTGCAAGCGTCTTGATCTTGATACGGATATCTCTCAGTACTCTCTCCGGCATACGTATGCGACATACAGGCGTGGCAACCTTGACGAAGCAACGCTTGCTCTCAGTATGGGACACTCCGGCGGGAAGGTGCGCAACGACTACGATCACCGCACGGCCCAGATCCTTCTCATGCAGCTTGAAAAGGAAAGGGACAAGCTCTTCACTCCATCAGAGGCCGACAGCATCAAACCGCTTGAAGGCAAGAAGCACGGATGAAGGCCCCGCACGTGACAATTGTATGCAACAATATATAATTGTAATCGAAA
The DNA here is from genome assembly GCA_963643635.1 of Sphaerochaetaceae bacterium. Lineage (GTDB taxonomy): Bacteria > Spirochaetota > Spirochaetia > Sphaerochaetales > Sphaerochaetaceae > Ornithospirochaeta. The sequence goes on from CAVILL010000162.1 coordinate 338, forward strand.
CTCATGTTTTCTCAGCCGTAAAAGAGAAATCCTTCTCCCTTCCTGGTTTGTGTGTTCTCCTGGAAGGGAGTTTTTCATGCACAAAAAAGCCCCGCCGTCAGCCCCGAGAGTGCGCAAAATGAGGGAGAAGGACGGCGGGATAGAAATAAAAAGTGAGTGTGTGATCGAACTCGGCTATATTCTAATATACTTCGCCGTGTTGGCATAGATATTCAATCAATTCTTTTCTTGTAATTTTTGAATCATGATACTGAAACTCCTTCCTTCCGGAGTACTGCAGAAGATGACGAGCAGCGAGGAGCCGGCACTCAGTATCGAATAGGCTTTCTTCTCCGGTGCCATTCACGAGGATGCAGAGGTTAAGATACATTGCCGGAGTGTAATCGGAAGGGCAGCTCACCGAGAGATTGTACTCGATCTCTTTTCTGCTGAAAGTGTCGGAGATAATACACGACTCTTTATTCCACTTGTGCCGGTGGTCCTGCAGATCCGCAAGCGTTTTGAAGTCCTTCACATCACCGAAGAAATCCCGATACCGCTTCGAGCGGAAGATCTTCGTGCGATACAAATCAGAGCCGAGGACACTCAGTACAATGTAAACGAGTGCAGTGAAGAGCAGTGTCAGAATTGCGTGTGAAAGTACGGTCATGAGGTTCTCTCCCCTTTATCTATGTTAGCACGTGTGCTTTCGATAACAAGGGATAGAGCCCGAAGAAGAGCAGGATCTTTCATAATGGCCCTTATCAGAGTTCTTGCTTCCGGACTGTTCCGGACGAACTCGACTTCGGGGAGATCGTGGTCTTGCGTTACAGTGCCGTGTACCAGGTACTCGACAGTAGTGTTCAGATATTCAGAGAGCCGGCTCAGTGCATCCGCTTTCGGACAACGCAGCTTCGACCTCATGGCCCGAAGAGACTGCTCTTTCAACCCCATCACTGATGCGAGTTCGCTGAGAGTCTTCTCACCCCTTAGATCATCTACCCTCTCCCAAAAGTAAAACGCCTCTTCCATACATAATTATCTCTGAAAAATGTTGAAAAAAATCAACAAAAATGTTGACAAGTAGACCGAAGTCAACATACTCTATTGTCAGACGTGGATAAACGTCAACAAGGAGATTTACATGAACAACAAGAGAAGCATGTACAGAACTCTCTTGACCGCCGAGGAGCGTAAACGGGTCAAGGCACTTGCAAAAGCAAAGGGTATGACTCTTACAGGATTCACGGACAGCGTAATCCGTGAAGCAGTGCAGAAGGAAGGGGCAAAGTATGGTGTCGGTTGCAACGGTTGAGGATTTCAACAGTCTATCGGTAAAGGTCGACACAACTCTCGATCTGCTGAAGACCTTCCTTCTCGTGAGCGGACAGAAGGCCGTTGTGACAGTGAAGGACATAGCGAGAAGCGAAGGCGTGAGTGAGTCTTTTCTCCGCTCTGCATCCGGCTGCTACCTTCTTCCCAGGTACGGCGTATCGGCATATCCCGACGCATCAAGTGCGAGGTGGGATATCGACGAGTATGTTAGATGGAGAGCGATAGACCCGGCTCTCCGGAAGAACAGTCAGAAAAAAACCGTCTAAGTGGTCAGGACCTAGACGGAAATCTAATAAACCATAAGGAGTTACATGATGCAGATTTTTCTTTTGATTTCTACAACCTTGTTCGGACTTATTGTAGCATTCGTCGCCCGAATGTCAAATGCAGAGCCATTACCCGAAAAAGAACCTCTTGAAACGTGGGCGATCATCGGCAGAGAGTACGTCGAGTTCGACGAGGACGAAATCAGATGGAGAGCCG
>CAVILL010000163.1:0-2116 GCA_963643635.1 Sphaerochaetaceae bacterium
TGAAGACGGGAATCTATCACGATGAGTTCGGCAATACCGTCTCATATCTCTGGCGCTACCTTGAAGCTGCGCCGGCCGACGTGGATGATTATTATGTGTTCGGTTACTACAGATACAATGATAACGATGCCAACATGGAAGTCGGGACGGGAATAAACCTCGGAGAAGGAAGACTGAACACGGCTTCTCTGGTCACGAAAATGCTCAATCCCGTATATGAGGAAGCCGGCGGCTCGAACAAGAGCGTCTCCATTGCCGTAAAGTGCCGTGATTATTCGCTTACCAATGCGGCGTCGGCAAAAGAGTACAGGGGCTGGTTCCTTCCGTCCATGTCGGAACTGGATGCAATGTATGAGATGAAGGATGTACTCGGTATGGATGGTACGTACTGGTCGAGTTCGGAATACGACTGGGATTATGCATACTATATGGATTTCAAGACAGGACTCATAGATCTCATCCCCAGGTACGGATATGCCACGGCTCGTCCCGTCAGAGCGTTCTGACGCCGGGTCAGGAAGAATCTGCGTGCTCTCTGCTTTCCGGCAGAGGGCATTTTTCTTTATGTCGGGAGAGGGAAAAGCGGAATTCCGAGAGGTGGAGAACAGCGCCGTGCATCGGAGTTTCTCTCTGAAGGAGGGGGAGATCCTATCAGTCTAAAGCTGTCGTTTTCGCAGTAAGGAGACGGGAAAAGGGGCTGGTATGAAGAGGCGGTTCACCGTCGGCTCTGTATCATCTACGGGGAGGATGACAATGACACAGATAAGACATGAGAGACTTTATGAGATGATAAGGAAGTACGGCAGTATGCATCTCGGGGACGGGACTGAGGAGGAGAAGGAAAAGCGGTACGCCGACGTATTCTCCTTCTTTCTCTACGGCCTCAGATCCTGCGATACCCGTCTCACCGGAACCTGTCTCGAAATCATCGGAGATAATACGGAAGGTACCGGGAAGGGAAGAAGAAACGACTGGAGGAGTATCGTCATCTCGTACTCCGGATTCGGAAGGGCTTTGAAGACTGCGGCAGAAACACTTTCGGGGGACAATCTCACCGGGAGCTTCAATCCCTTCTTTCTCACCCCGGAAGAGCTCTGCGTCGTCTTCTCCGACCTCGGCTCGAACGGTCGTACAGATCCCGGGAGTTTCCTTCTCGAATGCATTGCGTCATTCGACGACGGGGGAAGAGATATCACATGGAACGACAGCTCGCCCGATACGGAGCAATGCCTGTGCCTCTTCGATGCCGTACGTGATTACTTCTCCTCCTGGATAACCCATGCGCTTCCGCTGATAGTGAAGGACAGTGGGAGACTCACCTCCCGCGACGGGGAGAACATCCTCGCCTTCTTCACGGATGAGGAGCGCGGGCACCTCGGGGATCCGAGGTACTATCCCGCCTTCGACGCTCTCTTTCCCCTGTACCTCGACTCTTCCGACGAGCCGGAACTTGAAGACGGACTCAATCTGATAATCGAATCATCCCTTTGCGCTCCCGACGACCATGTCTTGTCTTCCGCACGGCCGTAAGGGCTGCGGACGAGATGAAAATAGAGTGGCATGTAAACCGGTATCCACCGTACAGCGGTGAAATCCTTGATGAGATACTGAAGAGAGGAAAGCTTATGCCCGGAACAGAGGAGGGGAGAACAGCGTTCATCCATCTTCTGAGGACATACAATCCGGAAGAAGAGATAATAGAGCGTACAATCCGTCCTTCGTACTACCGGTATGAGGACGTCTCTCCGATAACCGCCGCAGTGATGAATCCCGTCTTTCCTCCGGAGAAGTACGTTCTTCTCATATTCACACCCGACGACGTCAACATCCGGCGGGGTCTCACACCTCTCGGGTACGCATACCTCGGCGGCAGAACAGCCTCTTCAGATACCCTCGTTTCTCTCGGAGCAGACCCCTTCCTCGAAGACGAAAGGGGAAACAACACAGCCCACTACCTTCTCTCCCTTGACGGCATCGACCTGGAGAGAGTCATAGCAAACGTTCCTCCGTCACTCCTCGCCGAAAGGAACAGCGACGGCAGAACTCCACTCGATTATTACCTCGGGAAGGAGAAGATCGACTTCGGCGAAAGATGGAACAACAACCGCTTCGTCGG